>JAULYU010000221.1:0-2247 GCA_032117735.1 Microbacteriaceae bacterium | reverse complement strand
CAATGACTGGACCCGTCCCCCGCGATAACGCGGGAAACAAGGTTGGTCAAGTCGATGCGACGTCGGTGCCCCGGTTCGCCGGGGCACCGACCTTCGCTCGGCTTCCTCGCCGTGATGAAGTAGCCCGCGCGGACATCGCCGTGCTGGGAATTCCCTTTGACGCGGGCGTCAGCTACCGCCCGGGTGCACGATTTGGCCCCGGGCACATTCGCGAGTCCTCGCGACTGCTGCGTCCCTACAACCCGGCCCAGGATGCGATGCCGTTTGCGCTCGCGCAGGTGGTGGACGCGGGCGACCTCGGAGTCAACCCGTTCGACATTGCCCAGGCGATTGAACAAATCGAAGCGGGAATGGACGAACTCACCGCCGACGGAACCACCGTGGTGACCCTCGGGGGCGACCACACGATTGCGTACCCGATTCTCAAGTCTCTTCATAAAAAGCACGGACCGATTGCGGTCATACACTTTGACGCTCACCTCGACACGTGGGACACCTATTTCGGCGCGCCACTGACCCACGGGACACCGTTCCGTCGAGCGAGCGAAGACGGTTTCCTTGACCTCACGGGGTGCCTCCACGTCGGAATTCGTGGTCCCCTGTATTCGGACAGCGATCTCGCGGACGATACGGCGCTCGGCTTCCAGGTGCTGCGTTCGACCGATGCGGACGAACTGGGAATTGATGAAATGATTAAGCGCATGCTTGCGCGCGTCGGTGACCGTCCCGTGTACGTCTCAATCGACATCGACGTCATGGACCCCGCGTTCACGCCGGGCACAGGTACACCCGAAGCCGGCGGGCTGTCTAGCCGAGAAATGTTGCGCATGGTGCGTGCGCTCCACGGAGTGAATCTCATCGGAGCCGACATCGTCGAAGTTGCACCCGCCTATGACCACGCCGAAATCACGGGAATTGCCGCGGCACACCTCGCCTACGAACTGATTACCGTTCTGGCCCGGAGGATGGCGTGAGCGCGCGCGAGGAAGTCCTCGCGGCCGCGGCCGCGATTGTCGACAACTTCGGCCACCACCGAACGGCGGACTACTTTTCGGGTTTCGCGCCGGATGCGACGTTCGTGTTCTACACACACACCGCGCGCCTCGATTCGCGCGCGGACTATGAGGCGCTGTGGGCATCATGGGAGACCGACGACGGTTTTCGCGTGCACGGGTGCCGGTCTCGCGATCAGCGCGTTCAGTTGTTGGGCGAGTCGGCGGCGGTGTTCACTCACTACGTCGAGAGCGATGTGGAATTAGGCGGCGAGGTCTCGACCGTCCGGGAGCGCGAAACCATCGTGTTCGAGCGCCGAGACGGCTCGTGGCTCGCGGTTCACGAGCATCTCTCGCCCGAAACCGCGGAATAACGCTTTGTTACGCGCCTGACGTAACACAACTTCCGCGAAGTACCCTCGGTTTGTAGGGTCGCAGTACGCCCTCGTCTAACAGGAGAATCCCATGGCTCGCATCTATTCCGACATCACCAAGACTTTCGGCAACACCCCGCTCGTGCGTCTCAATCGCGTGACGGACGGATCCGAGGCGATTGTGTTGGCGAAGCTCGAGTTTTACAACCCGACCTCGAGCGTCAAAGACCGCCTCGGTGTGGCGATTGTTGACGCTGCTGAGGCCTCGGGCGAACTCAAGCCGGGGGGAACAATTGTGGAAGCGACGAGCGGGAACACCGGCATCGCCCTCGCGATGGTCGGCGCGGCCCGCGGTTATTCGGTCGTCCTGACGATGCCCGAGTCGATGTCGATTGAACGACGTGCGCTCCTGCGAGGCTTTGGAGCCGAACTCATTTTGACCCCCGCCGCCGAAGGCATGAAGGGTGCGGTGACGAGAGCCGAGCAGGTTGCCGCCGAGCGCCCGGGGTCGGTTCTCGCTCGCCAGTTCGAAAACGAAGCGAACCCCGCCATTCACCGCGTGACCACCGCGGAAGAGATCTGGAATGACACGGACGGCGCCGTCGACATTTTTGTCGCGGGAGTCGGCACAGGCGGAACCATCACGGGAACCGGTCAGGTACTGAAGGAACGAAAACCCGGACTCAAGGTCATTGCCGTCGAGCCCATCGATTCGCCGATCCTCAACGGCGGAGCTCCCGGCCCCCACAAGATCCAGGGAATCGGGGCGAACTTCGTCCCGGCCATCCTCGACCGCGACGTCTACGACGAGGTCATCGACGTATCCATCACCGATTCGGTGGACATGGCCCGCCGGGTGTCACGAGAAGAAGGCATCCTCG
>JAULYU010000220.1:0-15743 GCA_032117735.1 Microbacteriaceae bacterium | reverse complement strand
ACGAGCGGGAACAGTGCGGTCAAGGCTCGCGTGGCCTCGTCGACGTCGTCGACCCCCGCGAGTAAACAGGCTTCGTCTTCGTTGGGGCGCAAAATGTGAGCGCCCGCGCACAACCGCAGGAATTCGGCGACGCCGAAGTCGCTGATAAACCCTGCCGTGGCCGGGTCGATGCTGACGGTGACCCCGTGAGCGACGGCCCGAGTTATCAACCGGATGACAGCCTCACGTTTGGGCTCATCGATGATCGTGTGACCCGTGAAATGCATAAACTGAGCGACCGCAATGAGGTCCTGAGGGACGGAATCCAGGTCAAACAACACGTTCGCTCCGCGGTCCGTGAGCATCGTGCGGTCTTCTCCCTCGACGATGATGACAATCGTTCCGGTCGGACGCTCGTCGTCGCTCACGAGATGGGCCTTTACTCCGAACCGCTCGAGTTCTCGAGTGTGACGCTCGTTGTCCGCCGCACCAACCTGACCGAAAAAGTGGACGTCGGCTCCGATGTGTCCGAGCCACGCCGCCGTATTAGCCGACGAGCCACCGGGGTGCCGTTCGATGAAAGCCGGGGTGTCGGTGTCCTGACGAATCGTATGTCTCGGTCGCACGATGATGTCGTCGATCACATCACCGACAACAACGATGGTCCCGAGAACGGTCATGCGCTCAGTCGGCTCCACGCGACAGCGATGTCACCGGCGACCCGAATGTTGTTCCGAGCGAGGTCGAGGTTGACCTCGAGACTGCGCCCGCCCGACGCCTCGACGATGAACCCGAGCAGGAACGGTGTGACCGCCTTACCGCGTACGCCAGCTTTCTCGGCGGCGAGAAACGCCTCGGACAACACGTGATCGTGTTCGGCCGGGTCCCACTGCTGGTCGAGCGGAATCGGGTTGGCGACGACAATTCCCTGTCCGTGACCCGTATCGTCGTGTGCCTTCATGATGGCCGCGACCTCCTCCGCGTCCGCCGCCGACCAGTCGAGCGTGACCCCACTATCAGCGAGCCAAAATGCGGGGAACGCGGTCGTGCCGAAGCCGACGACGGGAACCGACAGAGTTTCGAGACGTTCGAGTGTCGCCGAGATGTCGAGAACAGACTTGACCCCAGCGGAGACCACCGTGATATTCGTCACCGCAAGGGTCGACAGGTCGGCGGATTCGTCGAAGGTTTCGCTGGCCCCGCGGTGTACCCCGCCCAAACCGCCGGTCGCAAACACCCGAATTCCAGCCTGCGCCGCGATGTGGGCGGTCGCCGCAACCGTGGTTGCACCGCTCGCTCCCTTGGCCAACAGAATGGGCAGGTCCCGAACACTGGCTTTGGCGATGTCGTCATCGGCGATTGTTGCGAGCCCGTCGGCGTCAAGCCCGACGGTGGGGATTCCCTCAATCACCGCGATGGTGGCGGGAACAACACCTCGATCACGCAGAATCTGTTCGAACTCGAGCGCCGCCGCGCGGTTCCGAGGACGAGGAAGACCGTGCGAAATGATGGTCGATTCAAGAGCTACCACCGGCCGGTTATCCGCGAGGGCGAGGGCTACTTCAGGCGAAATATTGAGCGTAGGCACACCGATGACGATACCGCACGCTCTACTATCGAAGGATGGACCGATTCCTCAACGCCGACCTGCCTCTGCGCCGTACCGCCGGGAAGAAACCGGCTCTGTGCCTCGTGACCGGGGCGACCGGATACATCGGGGGAAGGCTGGTCCGCGAGCTCCTCGAACACGGGTATCGCGTGCGGATTCTGGCTCGTAACGCTGACCGTTTGCGGTTTCACCCGTGGATTTCGAAAGTCGAGGTCATCGACGGTGACGCTGACATTCCCGCGGATGTCGCGCGGGCCGTCAGTGGAGTCGATGTTGCCTACTATCTGTTGCACGCGTTGATGACGCCAACCAATTTCGAAGACCATGAAAAGGAACTGGCGACGACATTCGCCGCCGAGAGCGCCCGTGCTGGAGTCAAACGAATTGTGTATCTCGGGGGAATGGTCGACGAAATCGCGCCGCTGTCACCCCACCTGCTGTCCCGCGAGGAGACGGGCAAGATTCTCGCTGCGTCCGGAGTTCCCACCATCGAACTTCGAGCCGGTGTCGTGATCGGGTCGGGGTCCGCCTCGTTCGAAATGTTGCGGTATTTGACCGAACGACTTCCCGTCATGACCGTCCCGCGCTGGGTCAACTCGCGCATCCAACCGATCGCCGTGCGCGACGTGCTGCGGTACCTCGTCGGTGCGGCGTCTCTCCCCGACAGCGTCCGTGGCGATTTCGATATCGGCGGACCCGATGTCTTCACGTATCGCGAAATGATGGAGCACTACGCCGCCGCCGCGGGTCTGTCCAAGCGTTTCATCATCCCCGTTCCGGTTCTGACGCCACGCCTGTCCAGCGGGTGGGTCGGGCTGGTGACCCCGGTTCCATACACACTCGCTCGTCGATTGGTAGAGAGCCTCAAAAACGAGGTGGTTGCGCGCAACGACGATATTCGTCGACTCATTCCCGACCCACCGGGAGGGCTGACAACGTTCGATCGCGCGGTGACGCTCGCCCTCGAGCGCGTCAAAAATTCGCGTGTCGACACGCGCTGGTCCGACGCGTCTCTGCCCGGCTCACCGGCTGGACCTCTTCCGACCGACCCCGACTGGGCCGGGGGAACCCTGTACGAGGACGTGCGCGTTGCCCACAGCACCGATTCCGTCGACACGGTCTGGGCCAGGGTCGAATCCATCGGCGGCGACAACGGATATTCGATGGCGGGGTGGGCCTGGGAAATCCGAGGACTGTTCGACCGGTTCGTCGGTGGCCCCGGACTGCGACGGGGTCGGCGCGACCCGAACCACCTGGTCGAAGGCGAATCGTTGGATTTCTGGCGGGTAGAAACGCTGCAACCACCCCACGTGCTTCGGTTACGGGCCGAGATGCGGATGCCCGGTCGGGCCTGGCTGGAATTCGACGTCGAACCCGACGGGACCGGCGCGGTGATCACTCAGAAGGCACTCTTTGCGCCCCGGGGGCTTGCGGGGCATCTGTATTGGTGGAGCGTGTGGCTGTTGCACGGGCTCGTATTCCCGTCGATGGTCAACACCCTCGCGCGCGGACGAAAAAACGAGCGGGCGTGACCACCGCAACAACAACCAGCAATCGGACGGCGATTCTGGCCCTTTTCGCTGTCACCGCAGCGTGGGGCGCGTCCTTCGTGCTCATGAAACCCGCAATCGAACGTCAGCCCGTCCCCGATTTCTTAGCGACGCGATTCGTCATCGCGACACTTATTCTCATTCTGATCCGCCCGCGTGTTCTACAGGTTATTTCGCCTCGCGTCTGGTGGACCGGCGGAATCGCGGGCGTCGTGCTCGCATTCGGATATGTCGCCCAGACGATCGGTTTGTACTTCGCGACCGCGGCCATCACCGGTTTCCTCACCGGACTGTATGTCGTCTTGACACCATTTCTGGCGTGGCTGATGTTCCGTCAACGGTTGAACGGCAAAGTGGTGATTGCCGCGGTGCTCGGGCTGACGGGGCTGGGCGTCATTTCACTCAATTCATTCGGAATCGGAGTGGGCGAAGTCTGGATCATTGTCGGTGCGCTGTTTTTCGCGCTACACATCGTGGTGCTCGGGCGTTGGGCGCCCGGCGTGGATGCCTACCAGCTCACCGTGGTGCAGCTCCTGTTCGTGTCTGTCGTGACGATTATCCTGACCTTCGCCGACGGCGACGGATATGTCGCACCGCCCGATGGAGACGTATGGATTGCCGTCCTCGTCACCGCGGTGTTCGCGACCGCGCTGGCGTTTCTCCTGCAGACCTGGGCGCAAGCCAAGATGGATTCGTCGCGTGCCGCGATCATTCTCACCGCGGAGGTCCCCTGGGCGGCGGGCCTTGCGGTTGCAGTCGGCCAGGAAGTCCTCGCGGTGCGGACAATCATCGGAGGAGCGATCATGATTCTGGCGATGCTCATCGCCGAGTGGCCGTCCCGTCGAAAACCCGCCAAGGGCGAAATCGTCCCCATCCACCCGCTCGGGCACTTCGAATAGTCGTCCCGGGCTGCTTTAGCCCGTCACCCCGTATCTCTTTTTCCAGGCGAGGATGCGCGTCACTTTGGCAATCAAATCTTCACGCGACAATTCTTCGGGGGACCATCGGGACATGACACGGTCGATGAGGTTGGCGGGTCCACTACAGATCAACGCAACGTCCACCCCCGCAGCAAGCGATTGGAGAACTGCCTCGGGGGCTTTATGTTTGACGCCCACCAAGGCTGCCTCCATCGACAACGAGTCGGTAATGATGAGCCCATCCGGTCCGATTTGTTGGCGAAGAACCGCGAGCGCCCCGGGGGAACGACTCGCGGGGACGCCCCGCTCGGTCAGGCCCCTCGATTCGAGGTGTCCGACCATCACCGCGGCGAAGCCGGCGTCGATTGCGCGGTCGAACGGGATGAGATCGGACTTCTGTATTTTGCTCCAGGGCGGGATTTTACCCGTCGCCCGATGGGTGTCGCTCGCGCGACCGTGACCGGGCCAGTGCTTGACGACGGGCGCAACCCCCGCCGCGTCAAGACCCGTGGCCCACGCGATAGCCGAGCGCGCGGCTCCAGACGGACTGGACGAGAAGGAACGAGATTGATCACTGATGAAGTGCCCGTCGATATCGAGGTCGGCGACGGGTGAGAACGCCATGTCGACGCCGAGTCGCTTCATCGCTTTCCCGTACTTCGTCGCGGTCTTTGTGACCTCACTGTCATCCCAGGTGCCCATGACGGACGCCGAGCGCAGTGGATAAATGATGTCCGCCAAGCGTTGGACCGCGCCGCCTTCTTCGTCACTGGCGATGAGAGGAGGTACTTTGCCGTCCGCCTGTGAACTCAGTTTCACAATTTGTTGTTTCAGGTTTGCCGGCGCGTCAGTCCCGAGAAACACCACCCCGCCAATTCCCAGTCGAACAGAACGGGAGGCGTGAGCGATGTTGGACACGGGGACGCACTCGAAAATTGTCTGGGCGACAAGTTGCCGATCCGTCCAGGTGGAGGGGTCGGCGGGGTCGTAGGGGCGGTCCGCCTCGACAACATCTGGGGTGGGGGTTGCCGTGGGGGTCCCGGCTGCGACGGGCGAGCCGGTCATCGGGTCGACCTCGAACGTGATTCCGCAGCCGGTCAGTGAAATCGCGACTGCCAGGGCACACGCGACGACAGGAGTTGTGCGGCCCATGGGGGTTGAGACTATCGGATGTCGACTCGAGTCGACAAGAGAGACGGCTACCCGCCGCGATGGTCCGACTTCATCAGCGTCTTCGCCACGGCGATCAGCTGCCGCTTGGGCACGAACCGACCCGCGATCGCCATCACTCGATTTCGCGCACCGACGATGACGCTCGGTGGCGGCGAGACTGCGGCGAGCGCGGACATCGTTGTGGAAACCACCTGCGCCGGGGTCATGAGCCCTCCGGCCATCGCTCGGCCGCCCGCGACCTCGAAAAATTCCGTTGCGGTGCCGCCCGGCGAAACAGCGAGCGCCGTCACCCCCGTCCCCTGCAGTTCACCCCACAACGCTTCGGTGAAGGACAGAACGTAGGTCTTCGTTGCGGCGTAAACCGACATGTTGGGAACCGGTTGGTAGGCCGCGGTCGAGGCGATGTTGATGATTGTGCCCCGTCCGCGTTTGATCATCGGGCCGACGAACAGGCGAGACAGCTGCGTCAGGGCGATGATGTTGACGTTGATTTCGTCCGCCATCGACGTGAGGTCCTCGTCCGCGAACGGACCGATACTCCCCCACCCCGCGTTGTTCACAAGCACGTCGACGGGGCTCGAACCGACCGCCTTCGCGAGTTTCGCGGCGGAGTTGGGAACGGACAGATCCGACGCGAGAACTTTCACCGCGGCGCCGGTTTCCGCAGTGATTGCCGTGGCCAATTCGTTCAAGCGGTTCGTGCGCCGAGCCGCGATGATGAGGTCGTATCCGCGCGACGCGTACTCGCGGGCGAAAACTGCGCCGATTCCGCTGCTCGCGCCGGTGATGAGGGCCGTTGGTCGTTTCTCGTTCACGGTTCCAGCCTAGATGTCGCCAGCCCGCGTGTCAGCGTGTTCTCATGACTCCTGCGGTGGATGTCTCTTCGCAGTCGCCAACACCCCAACCCCAATGGCGGCATCCGATGCCGTGGAGATGACGCGCACCCCTATAGACAGAATTATCGCGTCAACCAGACTCACGCCGCCCAGCGTGGCAAACCCGACGAACACGCTCTCACGGACACCGAGTCCGGATGGCACAAACACCGCAAGGATCCCGATTGCACTGGCGATTGCGTAGCCACCACCCAACGTGAGTGCTTGTTCAACGGTCACCGGGACAATCGCGATGGCGATGGCGACAACAGCGAGAGCGTTGATGATTCGTGGAAGCACGAATTGTCCGAACAATGCCGTGCTGTGGGCAGGGCTCAGAAAGCGCTGCACGGTATCTCCATCGATTCCGCGCTTTCGCCGTATCGCGTTGACGAACTTTTCCACCGTCGAACCGGAAAAAATAAACACGATGATTCCGACAATTGTCGCAGCAACCACGAGCCACAGGTACGGCGTGATGGTCCCCGCGAACAACAGCGCAATACCAACCGTTACAACTCCAAATCCAAATGATGACGCCTGGATTAAAATTTGCTCGGACAGGAACGCCGTTGTTGCGGCGCCGCGTGTCACACCGCGATTTCGCGCCCACACGATTTTGTGCCCGAGGTAACCGACTCCGGGAATGTAACGGTGTAACCAGGATTCCGAATGTCCACGGATGGTAACCCAGAGTGGGAGGCGAATGTCGGTGATCAGCACAATCAGACGGTGCCAATTCAGTCCGCCGACGAGGACACCAGCGACAAACAGAATCCCGCCCAGCGCAAAGAGCCACGACCACGAAATCGAATACGCGCTCAGTCGGTCGAGGTTCGCGGCTAAGGCTAGCCCACACAGCACAAAAACTGCGAGACCGGCGCCGTATTTGATGACGCGTATGGCGACTCGTCGAAAGTTCATTTAGACGACGCCATGGGCGGCAACCTGAGGATAGAAGTCCTGCACCAGCGAGCCGAACGCTGATTCGACGTCGGTGATTTGCTCGGGCGTGAGGTCCTTGCGGTATCGACCGCTGCCGTCGAACAGCGGCTGCTGCACCTGCCACGCTCGTCGAGACACGTGCGCCTTCTTCCCCGCGCCGTCGGTCTCTTCGACGTTCTCGACGTTGAACCAGGTCGGTGCGAACTCGGAATGGTTGGCCATGCGTTGGTCGAATTCTATTCCGAGGTGTGCAGAGACTTTTGCCATCGTCTTTTCGAAATCACGAACCAAGTCTTCGTAACGGATGATCAACACGTCAGGGTCGTTCTTGACGCGGTTGATCGCAACGAAATCCAACGAGACGCGAACCATCGCCCCCTTCCAGTCGCCGATGCGCTTCGAAATGGATGCGACGAGGTCCCGTGGGTCTCTAACCATGACGACGAACCGTGTCGAGGGAAACACCGAGCGAATGTACGGAATGCGGAAAACGTGACGCGGAGTCTTCTCTATCAACACCCGAGTTTCGTCGGGAAAATTAGCGGAAGCCATTGCGCGACGAGCCTTGTTTTCCCTCAATAACGCTAATGGGCCGAGGCCGAGGAACCATTTCGTTTCTCGATCAAAGAGGTACGCGCTGGGGTGCGCCCCCAGGATTGTTGCGAGAAGCGTCGTTCCACCGTGGCCACAGCCGCTGATGGAGAACATCGGAAGGATGCCGGCGTTACTGCGACCTGGGATTCGCCAGGCTGGCGCAAAACGATAACCCGGTGCCCAAATTCCTGAACGCCACATGAGCGCATGAAGTGAAGGCATCGTCCGTCTCAACTTTCGTGCACAGTGGGGACAACAGCCGATGGTGGTCCCACAATTTGAGATTGTCTGAAGTGTGCGTTAGTTATACTAATCGCAACCGCCCGCTCTCGCTGGATTCTTAGATTGGATTGCCCTCTTGGCTAAGCCCCGGAACTGTGTCATCGTCATCCCCGCCTATAACGAGGCAGAAAACTTGAGGCAGGTCATCCCCGAAATCATCAAGTACATCGCGAAAATCGACTCGAAATTCTGCATCATCATCATTGATGACGGTTCGACGGACGATACCGCGAACACCATCACCGCGTTAGCGAAGAAGCATCCCCAAATTGTGGGCGAATCGATGCCGAGAAACCTCGGAAAAGCCGCAGCGCTCAAACGTGGTTTTGCGCTCGCCGAAGACTTGGGCGGTCAGATTGTCATCATGATGGACGCCGATGGTCAGGACGACCCGGCCGAGCTCGAAACGCTGATTGGCAGGCTCGACGAGGGTTTCGACCTTGTCACTGGTGCCCGTTACACACGAAACGACCGTTTCATCAAGCGAACCACGTCGCGCCTGTACAACCGCACCACCTCGATGATCTCGGGTGTCAAGGGCAAGGACTTCAACTCTGGTTTCAAGGTCATGCGACTTTCGGTCGCCCAGGCCGTCGGCTCG
This sequence comes from Microbacteriaceae bacterium, assembly GCA_032117735.1. GTDB lineage: Bacteria > Actinomycetota > Actinomycetes > Actinomycetales > Microbacteriaceae > MWH-TA3. The sequence continues at coordinate 7,215 of JAULYU010000220.1, read as the reverse complement.
ATGATGTACGGAGAAATGCACCGGTATTTGACAGTCATTGCGTCGTGGTTTGGCTACCGGATTACCGAAGTGCACGTCACCCACCGCAAGCGTCTTTTGGGCAAGAGCAAGTACGGGATTGCGCGATTCTGGCGCGGCTTCATCGACCTGGTGACAATTCGATTCCTGTTGGCGTATGAAAGCCGTCCGTCCCACCTCATCGGTGCTTTCGGCGTTCTGTCGCTTCTCGGTGGAATCGGAATCCTCGGGTATGTCTCGGTGCTTCGAATCTTTTTCGACGAAACGATCGGTAACCGCCCCATTTTGACCATCGGAGTGTTGCTGGCGGTGGTGGGAATCCAGTTGCTCGTGTTTGGTTTGCTCGCCGAACTCCAGGTCTTCATGCGTCACCGCTCAAACGAAGTAAAAACCCGGCCTCTAACCAAGTAGCGCGACTCACGGGCAAGGAACCGGATGTTGGAAGCGGCGTTCGGACCACAACCGCGCGCCACCAAATTGAGGTAAGTGCAATACGCTGAACTCATGGTCGGTCCTTCGTCCGGCGCAACCTTCTGGCATTTCTGGGAATGAGGATTCATGGCGAAACTGCGATTACTAACCCCGTGGGTCTTCGGTCTTTACCTTCTCACGATGTTCACGCTGGCTTTCAGCGGAGTTGGCCAGGTGGGCTATTACTTCGACGAATTTATTCACGTCGAGAAACTTCAAAACTTCCTGGACTACGGACTTTACACACGCGAGGTAGGCCTCGACGCCAACGGAGAGCCTTACAGTGTTCGAGGTTTCGTCTACGTCTATGGGCCAGTCTTTTCGTTGATCGGGCACGCGCTCGCAGTGATTTCAGGAGCAGAAATCTGGGGCATCGTCTCAATTTCCGACGCGGCGTTCGCCGCACGCCATTACGTCGTTTGGGCTTTTTCCATCATCGGTGTTCTCGCTGCAGGATTGGGAGTTTCGCTCGTGACACGCTCACGAAACTGGGGGCTGGCCGCCGCGTCCTTGTTGGTCTCTATCCCGATGTGGACGGGTTCGGCGTTGTACAACATCAAAGACATTCCCGCGGCCACCGGGTTTACTTTGTTCACGGTTGGGTGTATCGCAGTGGTGCTGCCGAAAGAAAATCAAACACGAATAACATCTTTTGTCAGTTGGGTTTTTCTGTATCTGGGGACGCTCATTTTTTGGGGAGTACGGCCGGGACTATGGATTGCGATTGCTGTGTCCTTCATTGCCATTGTGCTGATTCTCACTCGTATCGAAAATTTGCGGAATATTCGCTCCATCGCAAGTCGCTTGATTCGACCCGTGTCCGCAGTCGTTGCGTCGTACCTCACCTTGTTGATTATTTATCCACGGGTGTTTTCGCACCCCGTCAAGTTGTTGTATAAAAGCTTTTCGGACACGTCGGACTTTCCACCACGCCGTGGCAGTTTCACCGACGGAACCATGTCGTCGAGTCCGCCAGGGTGGGATTTCTTGCCCAAGTGGACCGCCGCTCAGTTACCCGAAGTGATTGTCGTCCTCACGGTTGCGGCGTCGCTGGTAACCGTAGGGATCGTTCTCAACCGCCTTTTTAGGTCTGCCCCGACGAGTTTGGATTTCGCGATACCCGCGCTCATCTTCACCTTCATCCAGTTTGCGGCATTCCCCATCGCCGGAATTCTGTTTAATTCCCGAATCACGTCCGGCCTTCGGCAGTTTCTGTTCATCCTCCCGGGTTTGGCGATGTTGCTGACGATTGTTCTGTTCATCGCTGTCGAGAGGTGGAACCTGAAGCGTTTCCGCGGCGCCTGGCCGACTGTTGCCGGTGTCATCGTCGCGTCGACAATTGTGACAACCGTGATTCAGTTCCAACTTTTTCCCTACAGCGCCAACTATTTCAACCCAACGACTTTTTCTCGAGGAATCGAAGGGCGATGGGAAGTCGATCGTTACGAGCTCAGTCGCAGTGAGCTCTACTCGACTTTGTCGGTGAGCGAGCGCACGCACTGCGTCAACTGTGGGACTCGATACTTCCACGGGCGTCACATTGATAACCCTCAAGCGGGAACCAATCCGCTCGAATTCACGCAACTTGTCCGATTGGGTGGTCCGTTGGGAAATGGTGATACCTGCGAACCACTCACCTCCGTTAAGCGCCCATACTTGGGGGATCATCTTGAATTTGTGGCCTCGTTCCAATGCACGGTGTTGCCCGTGCCGATTGCCGTCACCCGGTCCAAGCCAACAATCGGGCTACCCGAGTGGCGGCGTCACTCGCTCTGGGGCTGGCAATCGACTTCGACACTCGGCTTGGTCTCAAAACCCGGCCAGCCGTCCGCGTTCACCTGGTCGATCGAACCGACTGCCGCGACAGCGGATCATTCGGTGACGCTGTCCTTAGCGCTCAGCGAAGTGCCCACGGAAAGCCTCACCCTGATCACGACGGTCAACGGTAACCCCGAAACAGACCGTATCGTGTCGTCTAGCGCACCGTTTCAGCTCGTATTCGACAGTGATGCGATTGTCCAGAATTCCCCACTCAACGGTCTCGTTATTGTTGAATTCCGCCTAGTTGACGCAAACGGCCAACCCGTAGACACAAGTTTAACACTCACGAATTTTGTGGCGACTCAGCGTTAAATTTTCTGGATATTACGTAACGATTGCCCCGGATGCGCGGATGAATCCGCCTATACCGGCTGTCTCTACATTCAGTGGGGTTGCGATTCGTCGCCGTTCACCGGAATGTACGCGAATTGTTGGAGTGTGTGGCGGCCAGCCTTCTCGAGCGCGGAGATTTCTACGTCGCTGAGTCTGACTCGGAACCGACCGACTTGCGAATCGGTAACGGGTTCAGAGACCAACGCTTTCCAGTCCGACGTCTCGATCGGTTCCAGTTGCTGGCTTCGATTCGACGCATGGAATGACAACATCGCTTCGTCCCACTCCAAACCCCACTTGTGGAGTACGGGCGATAGTGTCTTCTCGGGCCAAGCGACCAGATCTTCGTATCGGATGGTTTCCCAACGATCCGAACCAAGCGCCGATAATGCGGCGAGAGCTTGTCGATTCTGTGTGTCCCACGCCTCCGCGAATTCCGCGGGGTTGGCTGACAGGTTGGGCTTGTAGGGTGACAAACTGTCGAGTTCCCGAATATCCGCGCTAGAAACAAAACAATCTCGGACATCCCGCACGATGTGTAGAAACCGAGCGTTGTCGAACAACGCATCAATCTGTGGAACAAAGTCCATGTGAATGTTGTTTTTGTCGCCCCATTGGGCATCGGGTTTGCCAATCGACTCGGCGTACATTCGATACGGGATTGCAACTAGATCGGCGTAGTTTCGCGGACAGTCTCGAACAATTCGGGCGTCGATGTCGGCAGCAGCCAACCCCCATGTCACAAACTTTCTCGCGGCCATAAGGTCCGCTACGAAAGCCGTTCGGCGGGGCGATGCGACATCCCTCCCATCCCAATTCGAATAGGCGTCGGCATGCCAGGTGAGGAATGATGATTCCGGTGCGATGGCCACCGCGGGATGGGACGTCAGCAGCAATCGCAAAAGGGTTGTCCCCGACCGAGCAGAACCCAAGAGAAAGATTGGACCGTCCACGCGACTATGCCCGAAAGCTGGCGAGCACCGACCGGATGAGCGCAAAGTGTTCGCCGGTCATTTCCCTGAACAGAGGAAGTGCGATGACCGTATCGGCGAGAAATCGCGAGGTGGAGTTACCGGACGTGGGATAGGAAGAAAATGGCGTCGTCGCTGTCATCGCAGCCGGCCACCATCGCCGTGTCTGAATGCCAGCGTCATTGAGCAGTGCCTCATACGCCGTGGCGTCGGCAGCAGAATCACAGGCAATCAGCCAATACGGAATATGGCTGAGTGCAGGCATAACTCCCGGATTCAGCCCCAGACCGACCGTAACGTCATACGCGCGAGACCGAACCGACTCCCATTCGGACAATTCAGTCTCGACCTCGTCCAGAGCCGCCAGTGCAAAAGCGGCGGCAAACTCGGACATCTTGCCATTGGTCCCAATTCGCTCGGTTACGCGTGTTCCCGAGAAACCAAAGTTGATCCATTCGCGGGCGATTTGTGCGCGGGCGGGATCCCCGAAAACAATGAGTCCGCCCTCACCACAACCCAGGACCTTCGTCGCGTGCAACGAGATGGTGGCGGCCCAGCCCAGGGGTAAGTTCGACAGGTCGGGGCGATTTCCCGCACACGCCGCCGCATCGACGATTCCGCGAGGAAACTCTGACCACTTCCCTATATCCACCATGTGTCCGAACGGGGCGACAATAACGGGAATTACCACGGCGGTGTTGCGCCGATCCTCCTCTGTCACCACCATTGTCCAGGAATCACGGTCAACGTCACGGAATTCAATTTTCCCGCCGGTCTGAAGCGGGCCCATGGCGGTCGCGGGGAACGTCCACTCAGGGATGAGGTATGTCGGGTTGTCTTCCCAAAGGGCCGCCGCCGAAATTGCCACGGTGCCGTTGACGACGGCGACAACCTGTTCGGGTGAGACGCCGAACCATTCGGCGTATCGCTGCTCCAGCGATCGAATCAACGGCCCGTGGTTACTGAAAATTCCCGACTGATACACGCGCTCAAGGTACGGCGTCACAACATCCAACGAAGGAAGTACCGGCTTCATCACGGGGATGGAAATACTGTTCATGGCCGAAAATTCCCTGTCTGCTCGGTAAACGAATGGGTTTAGCCTACTCTTTCGGGGGTTGGCCCCTTGCGCATCTCCCGTCACGCCACGTTGCGATAAGCGCAATCGTGAAATCGAAAGACGACACTTGTTTTCCCGGAGAGGTACCGTGTGAGGTTCTGCGATACTAGGACGCTAAGAAAGGTTCCTCATGGTACTGAAACGAGCAATTCCTTGGGCACTCGGCGCCTACATCCTTTTTATGTTCGGTTTAACTCTCTCGGGTGTGGGGCGAATTGTCTACTACGGTGATGAACTCATTCACCTCGAGAAAATTCAGGTCTTTCTGGAACATGGTATCTACGCACGATCGGGTGGTGACAACGCCACGGGAGAGTTACTCAACCCGCGTGGCCATGTATTTTCTTACGGCCCCATTTTCACCATTAGCACGCATCTCGTTGCCGTGTTATTCGGGATCGAAACCTGGGGAACCGTGAGTTATTCCGACCCTGCGTTCCAGATTAGACGCATCATGGTCGGGGTTTTTTCCTTTGTCGGGGTTCTCGCAGCGGCGTGGGGAGTCACGATGGTTACGCGGTCACGTGTGTGGGGTCTCGCCACCGCGAGTGTGCTCGTTTCGATTCCGATGTGGACCGGGTCGGCGATGTTCAATCTCAAGGACACGCCTCTCGCCACGGGCTTTACTCTCTTCACGGCAGGGTGCATTGCCCTGACACTGCCAATCGCCACACGTACTCGATTCACCAGGGTCGCGGGGTGGTTCGCAATTTTCGGGGGCACTCTGATTTTCTGGGGTGTTCGCCCAGGAACCTGGCCCGCCATCGCACTGGGGTTTTTTGCGATGGCACTGATTTTCGCCCGCTTTAACAACTTTGCCAACTGGACGCAAACAATAAAATCCCTGATCTTTCCATTTTCGGCGGTCGTGGCATCTTATGTCGCGATGATGTTGCTCTATCCCTACCTTTTCTTAAACCCCTTAGATCTCCTGTATCGAAGTTTCAAAGACACCGCGGGGTTCCCTCACAGCACAACCGTGTTGACTGATGGAGAAGTTTTATCGATGCCACCTCCGTGGTACTACATCCCGAAGTGGTTTTCAGCACAGCTCCCGGAGGTGTTGGTGTTGCTGGCCGTTATGGCAACGATTGTCGCCATCTGGGTCGTGTTGAAACGACTTTTCCGCTCGACTCCAACGTCCGCCGACTTCGCATTTCCTGCACTGATTTTTATCTTTATTCAATTTGCCGCGTTTCCGATTGCGGCAATTCTTCTCTCGTCAACGGTGTACGGCGGTCTGCGGCAGTTTGTATTTATTTTCCCCGCACTCGCGATGCTAATCATGATTTCCTTGTTCCTGGTTGTCCACACATGGAAGTTTCGACGTTTTCGTGGTGTGTGGCCCGCGACGGTCGGGATTATTGCTGCGTCGACGATTTTCACTTCGGTAATTCAGGTTCAGATGTTCCCTTACCTCATCAGTTACTTCAATCCGACGACCGTTGCGGGCGGTATTGACGGTCGATGGGAGGTGTACGCCTGGAAAATGGCTCCAGGAGAGCTGTACTCACTGTTGCCGGAAGTTGAACGCGTACGTTGCACTCAGGGCTGCCCTAAAATGGAGGAGATTCCGTCACTTTTTGAAGAAGTTGCACGCGATCAAAGCACATCGATTCGCTATTGGGAGGTTGTGCAATTTCCCCACGGAAAAGATGGGCGATTCGACAAGTCGTGTTCAAACAGGGTTGCCTCCGTGTCCCGACCATACCTAGGGGACTCAATTCTTGTTATTGAGGCATTGTCGTGTGCGATTCCCGCAGTACAATTCGAGTCGACTCCCGCCGCTGGCGATGATTCGAGCAAGTGGTGGGAGTCGATGACGCAGTGGGGCTGGGAAATACCTATGGCAAATGGAGTGACATCCCTGCCTGGGGTTCCGTCCGCACTCGCGTGGTCCGTCGAGCCCACCTCGGCAGGCGAAACATCGCGTTACCTTCTCGAATTGACCGTTCTCACTGGTTCGACAGACACTGTCGTCGTATCGCCCACAGTGAACGGTGTCGATCTCGAAGAAATCGTGTTGTCGTCTGGACGCACTTCCGAACTTGTGTTCGACGTCCCGGCGCCGACGAACCAGGGAGCTCCCGACAATCTAGTAGTGGTCGAATTCGTTCTCTCGGACACTAACGGAGCTCCCGTCACGAACAAGCTCATGGTTAGCATGATTCGCCCTGCTGTCTAAACCAACCGCGGGACTTATCGAAGTTGTGTTAGTATTCTGAGCATGGGAAGACCTCGCAAAGGAACCCGCCCGGTTGCGGATCCATCATTGACCGAAGATTTTTGGCGCACGTTAACGGGCAATCCCGACCCACCGCAGCGAGACCAATTTTTGTGGTTGTCCATCGACATCGTTCGAAGAGTGGGCATCAGCCAGTTCACCGTCACCTCGGTAGCACGGCAATTGGGGTATTCGGTGGCCATGATCAACCACCACTTCGGATCTCGGGATGGGCTCATTGCCGAAGCCGCCGGCGT
>JAULYU010000219.1:0-2729 GCA_032117735.1 Microbacteriaceae bacterium | reverse complement strand
TCTCGGGATCGGGGTTTCGAACGGTCGTCCAGCCGCAGGCCGTCACCATCACCGATTCGGGAAACCCGAGCTCGGCGACGGCCGTCGCGGCGAAATCTCTGCAGTCGGTCGTCACCATTGAGGTGTCGGGGACGACCGCGTCGGGTGCCGGTTCCGGCGTCATCTATTCCGCTGACGGTTACATCATCACCAACGCCCACGTGGCGACTCTGTCGGGTGAAGAACGAACTCCGGCCATTCGTGTCACCCTCAGCGATGGACGCCTCTTCCCCGCCAGCATCGTCGGAGTGGACTCCGTGCTCGACATCGCGGTCATCAAAATTGACACCACGGGGCTTGTTCCGGTCGAGTTCGGTGACGCCGACTCGATCACCGTCGGCAGTGAAGTCATCGCCATCGGCGCACCGCTCGGACTCCAGAACACGGTCACCGAAGGTGTCGTGTCGGCATTGAACCGGTCCATCACGATCTCGAATGAACAGGACGGCTTCAACTTCGACCTGCCCGGCTCAGAGGGTTCCGCTCTGGCCCAAGACCTGTCATTACCCGTGATTCAGACGGACGCCGCGATCAACCCGGGTAACTCGGGAGGCGCGTTGCTGAATTCTCTGGGGCAGCTCGTCGGCATTAATGTCGCCATCGCCAGTAGCGGATCGTCCGACGGCTCCATCGGTGTCGGTTTCGCGCTCCCGGCGACGTTGGTCCAACGCGTGGTCATCGACCTCATCACGGACGGTTCCTCCACCCACGGCCGGATCGGTGCGATGGTGAGCGGCGTGTCCGCCAGCGACGGAGTGATTGGCGCCGAAGTTCAGGGTGTCGACCTGGGGTCGCCCGCCGCGGACGCGGGGCTTCAGAAGGGCGACATCATCACCTCGTTCAACGGCATTCCGATTCGGGACGAAGTCGACATCACCGCCCAGGTTCGGTCCGTCCGACCGGGCACCGAAACGACCTTCACCTATGTTCGGGGCGGCGTCTCGCGCGAGGGCACCATCACGGTCGGCTCGCTCGAATAGCCACTCGCGGTAAACTGTGGGTATGACTTCTGACGGCGACAACCCCGGAACCATCGACGTTCTCGACCGCGAACTCGAGCGCCTGCTCGAGCACGACGGAACGGACGACGGAGACCACGACAAGTTCTCGCACTACGTGAAAAAAGAAAAGATTCTCGAGTCGGCGGTGACGGGGAAACCCGTGCGTGCGCTGTGCGGCAAAAAATGGACTCCCAACGCGAACCCGGATCGATTTCCGGTTTGTCCCACGTGCAAGGAAGTGTACGAGCGAATGCGCGACGAGTAAACGGGATGTCCGCATCGACCGCGCTGTTCACTGACCGCTACGAGTTGACCATGATTGATGCGGCGTTGCGCAACGGGCACGCCGACCGCCGATGCGTGTTCGAGGTGTTTGCGAGGCGCCTGCACGGTGGTCGCCGCTACGGCGTCTGTGCGGGCGTCGGTCGCCTTCTGGACGCGATCGAGTCCTTCCGTTTCACTGACGACACTCTGGCGTGGCTTGACTCCGAGCACGTCGTGTCCCCCGCCGCGCTCACCTACCTCTCGACCTATCGCTTTGGCGGTGATGTTCGCGGATACCACGAAGGCGAATTGTTTTTCCCCGGTTCCCCCGTTCTCGAAATCGAGGGGACGTTCGCCGAAGCGGTCATCATCGAGACACTGGTTCTGTCGATCCTGAACTACGACAGTGCCGTCGCCACCGCGGCGTCCCGCATGGTGACCGCGGCCGACGGTACGCCACTCATCGAGATGGGATCTCGTCGCACCTCCGAGGGCAGTGCCGTCGCGGCGGCGCGTGCGGCCTACATCGCCGGTTTTTCCTCGACGTCCAACCTGGAAGCAGGGCGAACGTGGGGAGTCCCAACCAAAGGAACCTCGGCTCATTCGTTTACGTTGCTGCACGATAGTGAAGAAGAGGCCTTTCGCGCCCAGGTGGCCGCGTTCGGCCCCGGAACGACGCTCTTGATCGACACCTTCGACATCACGACCGCGGTCGAAACGGCCGTTCGGGTGGCGGGGACGAAACTGGGCGCTGTCCGGATCGACTCGGGGGATTTGCCGTCGTTGGTCCGAAGCGTCCGAGACCAGTTGGATTCGCTGGGAGCCACCGAGACCGCAATTGTCGTGACCAACGACCTCAATGAAAATACGATTGCGGCCCTGCGGGGTGCTCCCGTCGATGTGTTCGGAGTGGGGACGTCTGTCGTCACGGGTTCCGGCTCGCCGGCGGCGGGGATGGTGTACAAATTGGTCGAACACCAGAATTCGGCGGGGGACTGGGTGGCGGTGTCGAAACGCTCGCCGGAAAAAAACAACCCGGCCGGCCGAAAAATCGCGCGGCGCGAGATCGTGGGCGGTGTGGCAACGGCCGAGGTCATCGACATCGGTGCGTTAGATCGAGCCTCGGATTTCGGTCGGATGCTCGTCCACGATTTTGTCGTGGCGGGGGAAATCCGAAGCGAATTTCGGGGTGCGGCGGGCGTCGAACGCGCTCGATTGCATCACCAACTCGCCGCCTCCGAACTGCCGGAATCCGGGCGACGATTGTCGCCGGGGGACCCCGCGATTCCCACCGTGTTTCGCTGACATTAGTAGGCTGATTGAGTGAACCGGGATGCGAGCATTGGCGTCATCGACAGTGGTGTCGGTGGTCTCACCGTCGCCCGCGCCATCATCGACCAGCTACCGGGTGAATCGATTCGATAC
>JAULYU010000218.1:0-2188 GCA_032117735.1 Microbacteriaceae bacterium | reverse complement strand
TCGATTGTCGGAGCATCCACGCCCTTCACGTTAAAACTGTCCAACGTCTGGCACCTCGCGAGCGACATCGAGGGTGTTCTTAAATCTCGCGAATCGGTCCTCAGCATCATCGATTCTCTTCATCCGACCGCCGCGGTCGCCGGCGTCCCCACCGACCGGGCGTTAGCCACCATCGCCGACATCGAAGCAATCCCCCGCGACCGTTACGCCGGACCCGTCGGATGGGTGGACGGATCCGGCAACGGGGAGTGGGCGATTGCCCTCCGGTGCGCCCAGTGGCACGATTCTGAAATCGTCGCGCACGCCGGCGCGGGCATCATCGCCAGCTCGGACCCAGAATCGGAGTACGCCGAAACCGAGTTGAAGTTCCGCCCGATTCGAGGCGCCCTGTCGCTCTAGCCGTTGCGCAGAACGACTTCGACGAGAATCGGCTCGGCGGTCTCGGTCAGTGCCGACGTCAACTGCCCGCGGGTTTCGACCCGCCGAAACGGAATGCCGTACGCCGCGGCCAATCCTTCGAAGTGGACCTTCTGGGGGGTCAACATGACCGCTTCGAAGTGTTCGGGGTTCGCGGTCGCCGCGACTTCGAGCGCCTCAAAGATTCGACCGCCGTTGTTGTTGCCCACAATGATTTGAATCGGACCGGTGAGCAGGGCGAGGGACGTCGCGTCGTAGGCCGCGGCGAGATCCCCGATCACCAATCGCGTGACTCCCGTCGGGCGGTCGGGCTGGCGGGACGCGGCCGCAATTCCCTGTGCGGTAGCGATGTTCCCGTCAATACCGGCCAGTCCCCGGTTCGAGTGCACCCGAATCGGCTTGCCAGGAACAACCGAATCCGCGACACGGATGAGGCTGGACGCGCCGAACACGAGGCGATCGTGCGGCCAGGTTGCGTCCCACACCGCGCGCACGAGCATCTCGCTCGTCACCGGCTCCCGCTGAATTTCCATCTCGCGACGAGCAAACTCGGAACGCGAGGCGTGATCGTCGACGAGACTTCCCGCCACGTCCGCGGCGGGGTCCGATGCGCGGGAGTCCAGCGCCACTCGTGACCTGCGGGCCCACGGGATCCCCCATTCGCGCGACACCGCGTCGCCGTTGCCCGCCACGATCAGGTCATCGACGAGTCGCGCGCGGTCGGTGGGACGATACGGGACCCCCTCTCCGACGTGGACGACAATCACGTCAACACCGGCGCGCGAACACATCGGGTCGATTACCCGCGCGAGCGTCGGACGACCCACCACCACAACCGTCGTCACCACTTCCGCGAACTCGGGATTGACCGCGACCGTTCGATAGTCCGTCACCAGGTGCGGGCCGAAGTGTGCGCCGCTCGCGACCTCGGCGAACAACGGGGCTCCGAGCGCACGCGCCCACTCTTCGGCCCGCGCCCCCGCACCCAGTCCCGCAACGACGACCACACCCACTGCCGCCGTCAGCTCGGCAGTCACGCTCTCGCGCACAATCACGGGGACATCGCCGGGGGCCACGGTGTCGAGGACGTCGCTCGGAACCTGCGACGAAAGAGGCTCGATGAACTGCGGATTCACGTGGACGGGACCGCGGTCGCGCAGCGCGGTGGTCAAGGCTTCGATGGCGATGGCAGACCCGCTTCGCTCGGCCTCGGTTGGCGTGGCCGCGGGCGGAACATCAAAGGACCCCTTGACCGCGACGGAAAACATGCCGATGTGAAACGTCGTTTGGCCGCCGCCCCGCGCACGCACCGATTCGGGGCGGTCCGCGGTGACGAGCAACAGCGGGGTCCCTTGGTGGAACGCCTCAACCACCGCGGGGTGAAGGTTGGCGACGCTGCTTCCGGACGTCGTCACGACGACCGCGGGGCGGCCCGACTCAATCGACATTCCGAGTGCGAGGAATCCCGCCGCGCGCTCGTCCAACACGACGTGCAGGGTCAACAGTCCGCGGTCGGCGAATTCGGCGGCGAGCAGGGACAGCGACTGCGAACGCGAACCCGGACAGACGACGATATCGGTGACCCCGTTTTCGACTAGAGTCCGAAGGAACGCGAATGACCACCCCGTCGCGTTCGATTCAAGTTCGGTCACGCCTTGTCCTTGGGCGGAACGTCCCCTTCATCGTCGAGCCGCTTGAGTTCTTCCTCCAGGCGCGCAATTCGGTCATCCACCGACTCCGTCGAAAACGGTCCCGTGGTTGTCCCACGGTC
>JAULYU010000217.1:0-6868 GCA_032117735.1 Microbacteriaceae bacterium | reverse complement strand
CCATCACTGAACGAATCCGGCGTCACGTTGAGGATGCCGAACACGAGCGGACGGTTAGCCATCGCCTCGGCCGATCAGGGCGAGCAGCGTCGACCGGTTGGGTTCGGTCGCGAGCGTTCCCGTCGCCGACACCGTCACGGCTGACGCGGCGGTCTGGCGAACCCCGCGTGCCGCAACACAGTCGTGCCGGGCGTCGAGCACGACGAGAACTCCGGCCGCACCCGCCCCGTCCGTCATCGCCGCGCACACCTCAATGCCGATGCGTTCCTGCACCTGCGGGCGCGACGCGATGACCTCGAGAACCCGGGCGATACGACCGAGTCCGACCACCGTATCCGTCGGCTCATATGCGACGTGGGCAACGCCGTAAAACGGCAGCAAGTGATGTTCGCACATCGAGCGAAAGTCGATGTCCCGGACGATGACGGGGTCGTTCGACACGACGTCGGCAGTCGAGCCCGAATCGCGCAAACCTTCCGCTGCGTTCTCGCCGACACCCGAATACATTTCGGCCATCGCGTCGGCCACCCGAGTCGGCGTTTCCCGCAGGCCGTCGCGCGTGACGTCCTCGCCAATGGCCGCGAGGACTTCCCTCACGGCCGCGGCGATGCGATCCCGATCTACCGACACGTCGACTACTTTGCGGCCGGCTTCGTCCGCACCGCGGCGGGTTTCGCCGCGGCGGATGCGGCCGGTGGCTCGGCGGACACCCGCTTGGGCACCGCAATCGGTCCCTTCGTCGAGACGGGACGCTTGGGGTTCGACTTCCACACGGGGCGCGCGGGAAGTTTCTTGACCTTGGCAAAAATGGTGGCGAGTTGGTTGTGGTCGAGCGTTTCCTTCTCGAGGAGTTCTTTGGCGAGCCGATCCAGGAGCGGACGGTTCGCGGTGAGAACCTTCCACGCTTCGTCGTGGGCATTGTCGATCAGAGCACGTACCTCGGCGTCGATGCGCTCGGCGACACCGTCGCTGTAGTCGCGCTGGTGACCGACGTCACGGCCGAGGAACACTTCGCCCGAGCCGGACCCGAGTTTGACCGCTCCGACCCCGTTGGACATTCCAAACTCGGTGACCATGCGGCGCGCGATGGCGGTCGCCTTTTCGATGTCGTTTGAGGCGCCCGTCGTCGGGTCCTGGAACACGATTTCCTCGGCGACGCGGCCACCCATCGCGTAGGCGAGCTGGTCGAGCAGTTCGTTGCGGGTGATCGAATACTTGTCGTCAAGCGGAACGACCATCGTGTACCCGAGTGCACGCCCGCGCGGCAGAATCGTGACCTTGGTGACGGGGTCGGTCTGGCGCATGGCGGCGGCGGCCAGTGCGTGACCGCCCTCGTGATACGCCGTGATGAGGCGTTCCTTGTCTTTCATGATGCGCGAGCGCTTCTGCGGTCCCGCCATCACGCGGTCGACCGCTTCGTCGAGCGTTTCGTTCGTCAGTTCGCTCTTGCCCTGACGTGCGGTCAACAGCGCCGCTTCGTTGAGCACGTTCGCCAGATCCGCACCGGTGTAGCCGGGGGTCTTGCGGGCCAAGATTTCCAAATCGACGTCTTTCGCCATCGGCTTGTCTTTCGAGTGAACCGCCAGAATCTTGGCGCGACCCTTCGAATCGGGCGCGTCCACCTGAATCTGGCGGTCGAAACGACCCGGGCGCAACAGCGCGGGGTCGAGGATGTCGGGACGGTTCGTCGCGGCAATCATGATGACGTTGACGCCCGGTTCGAAACCGTCCATTTCGACGAGCAGTTGGTTGAGGGTTTGTTCGCGCTCGTCGTGACCGCCGCCCATACCGGCGCCTCGGTGGCGACCGACAGCGTCAATCTCGTCGATGAAGATAATCGCTGGTGAGTTCTGTTTCGCGACGTCGAACAGGTCGCGCACTCGGCTCGCTCCGACACCGACGAACATTTCAACGAAGTCGGAACCGGAAATCGAGTAAAACGGAACCGAGGCCTCGCCGGCGACCGCGCGGGCGAGGAGTGTCTTGCCCGTTCCGGGGGGACCGTAGAGCAGCACGCCCTTGGGAATACGGGCTCCAACTTTCTGGAACTTTTCGGGGTTCTGCAGGAATTCCTTGATCTCGTGGAGTTCCTCGAGAGCTTCGTCCGCACCGGCGACGTCCTCGAACGTCACCTGCGGGGATTCCTTGGTGAACAATTTGGCGCGCGAACGACCGAACTGCATCGCGCCGCGCGACCCGCCCGCGCTGGTGGCGATGAACCAGAACAGGACCCCGATGATGAGAAGCGGGATGAGGAAACCGAGCAGGGACACGAACCACGATTCGCGCGGCACAGCATCCGTGAACTTTTCGGGATTCGCCGCGGTGATGGCCCGCAAGACTTCGGCGCCACGCGGCGCGACGTAGTAGAACTGAACGTTCTCGCCATAAGTGGCGTCCGCCTCTTTCAGTGTCACGTCGACGCGCTGGTCGAAATCGGTGACCTTGACCTCTTTGGCTTTACCGTCCGCGATGAACGCGAGGCCTTCTTTGGTCGAGACGGGGGCGTAGTTCACCGTGGTGAGGAACGAAAAACCGACCCACACGATCAACAGGCCGGCGGCGATGTACAGCCACGGACCCTTGAGGAATTTCTTCATACTGCGCCTTGCTCCTGTCTAGAACACGTTGTTCCAGCGTACTCGTCACGAGTGGGCGCCGAATCGGTTATTCGCTGTCGGCTTACATGCGCGGCGACAACACCGCAACGTCGCGGAGGTGCCGGTAGTGCTCGGCATAGTCGAGTCCGTAGCCAACAACGAACTTGTTGGGGATGTCGAAACCGAGGTAATCGGGAACGATATCGACCTTGAGGGCCTCGGGTTTACGCAGGGCCGTGAGAATCTTGACGGTCGACGCCCCGCGCGACAGCAGGTTGTCCCGCAACCACGAGAGCGTGAGTCCCGTGTCGATGATGTCTTCGACGAGAAGCACGTTCTTGCCCGCGATGTCGGTGTCGAGGTCTTTGAGGATTCGGACAACACCGCTCGACGTCGTGCCGTGCCCGTAGGACGAGACGGCCATCCAGTCCATCGTGAGAGGACGGGTGAGCGCACGGGACAGGTCGCTCATGACCATCACGGCTCCCTTGAGCACACCGACCAAGAGCAGGTCCTGCCCGTCGTAGTCGCGTTCGACCTCGCGGGCCAATTCCGCTAACCGGGCCAGCATTTGTTCTTCGGTGACGAGAATCTCGTCGAGTTCGTCCGAAACGTCGTCGTACCGCATTTAGTCCTCGCTTGCTGGGGTGAACACCACTCGACCGTCGTGCCTGACCACACTACCGCCGGCGACGTCGAGCGCACCCTGTCCGTGCCAGTCGACGAGCAGGGCGTCGATCGCGTGCGTCTGCCCGTGAGTCAGAGTCGTGCCCCACGCGCGCTGCGCCGCGATTCTGATAATGCGCGTGCGGAGTGCCCGCGGCCGAGACGCAACGTCGGTTGCCGCAAACGACACCGGGTTGTCCACCACAACTTGATGGGCCATCCCCGCGGCGAGTAGGTCGAGGGCATCGTCGTCGTCGCGCACGAGGTTGGCGGTGCGGGCGAGGGCGTCGACGATCCCGGGGCCGAGTTCGCTCTCGAGCACGGGCAGCACGCTGTGCCGAACGCGCACCCGCGTGAATCGCTCATCGGTGTTGTGCGGGTCGTCCCACGGATCGAGCCCTTCGGCGAGCGCCGCCGCTCGGGTCGTGTCGCGCGTCACGTCCAACAGCGGCCGTCCAATTCCGTCGTCGAACTCGGACATTCCGCGAAGGCTCCCGGGGCCGCTTCCACGTGCGAGGCCCAACAACACCGTTTCGGCCTGGTCGTTGCGCGTGTGGCCCGTGAGAATAAGAGCCGCGCCGAGGCGTTCGGCTGCCCCGCGCAGCGCCTCATACCGCGCCGCGCGCGCCGCGGCCTCGGGACCGCCCTCGGTCCCCACCACCACGGACTCGACCTCCACCGGGTCGATCCCCAGCGCGCGAAGGGATTCTGCCGCCCGTTCGGCGACGTCGTCGCTGCCCGGTTGCAGGCCGTGGTCGATCACGATCGATCCCGCACGCAACCCCCGCCGAGCGGAGACGAAGCGCGTTGCGGCGGCGAGAGCCAGCGAGTCGGCTCCGCCGCTCACCGCGACAAGAACGAGTGCATCGTCCGAAACGGGGTGTCGATCGAAGAATTCCGCGACCGCCGAGCGCACCTCGGCGACGGCGGGGTTCAGTTTTCCGCGTCGCCCAACCTCGGTATCGGTCACTCGGTAAGGTTATCGAACAACCTTTTCAACACGAGGAGTCACCATGACCGGATACGCGGCGGTAATTGAAATCCCCAAGGGAAGCCGAAACAAATACGAGATTGACCACGACAACGGGCGGGTATATCTCGACCGCGTCCTGTTCACGTCGTTCGTGTATCCGACCGACTACGGCTACTTCGAAAACACGCTCGGGCTCGACGGCGATCCGGTGGACGTCCTTGTTCTGCTCGACTACCCACTGTTTCCCGGAGTCGGACTGAAGGTTCGCCCCGTCGCCGTGTTCAACATGACCGACGACGGCGGAAGTGACGCCAAGGTCATCGCCGTTCTCGAAAAGGACGCGCGCTGGTCACACATCCAGGACATCGACGACATCCCCGAGTTCACGAAGAAGGAAATCGAACACTTCTTCGAGCACTACAAAGACCTCGAGCCCGGCAAGTGGGTCAAGACCGAGGGGTGGCAGGGTCGTGCCGAGGCCGAGCAAATAGTCGAAGACGGTATCGCCCGCTTCGGCACCGGTCACTAGTTACCCGAGAGTAATTCCCTTGCCCCTCATGAAGGGGACGGGGTTGATGGCTTTGCCGCCGTCGCGGACCTCGAAGTGGAGGTGGCACCCGGTCGAACCACCCGTCGAACCGACGTTCGCAATGTGAGTGCCGGTGGACACCTGTTCGCCGAATCGCACAAAGATTTTGCCGGTCGCGATGTGTGCGTAGCCCGTGGTGATTCCCTCGCCGTGGTTGATGAGGATGAAGTTTCCGTAACCGCCATTCCACCCGGCGTACACGACCTGCCCGCCGCGTGCGGCGTAAATCGGAATGCCACAACCACCCGCAAGGTCGGTACCAGCGTGGAACCGCACGGTGTTGTAAATCGGGTGGG
Source organism: Microbacteriaceae bacterium (assembly GCA_032117735.1). Classification (GTDB taxonomy): domain Bacteria; phylum Actinomycetota; class Actinomycetes; order Actinomycetales; family Microbacteriaceae; genus MWH-TA3. The sequence continues at coordinate 1,744 of JAULYU010000217.1, read as the reverse complement.
TTCGGTACCCGTAATTACTCGAGATGTAGCCGGCCGCCGGCCGCGCCCATCCTTTCGATGAAATTGCGCCCGGGGGGAGGTCGCTTCCCGCCGTCCCGTTCGCCTCCAGGCCTTCCTGATACTCCCGCTCGGTGACGCGCCGATTTTCAACGAGTGTTGCCAGCTGCGCCATGAGTGTCGCCTGATGGGTCTGCTGTTCCTGAAAAGCGTTCTCGGCCGCGATAGCCGCGTCCTGTGCGATCTCGAACGCCGCCTCGGCGGTTTCGCGCAGGATGTCGCGTTCGTTCTTGGCAACCTCGGCCTGGTCCGTTAGGGACTGAGCCGTGTTCTTGTCGCGGATTGCCGCCTGGTAGATACCGTCGGCCTGGGACGCAATGATCGACGCAAAACCGAGTCGGCTGAGCAGGTCGTCGGCCCCGGACGCGTCAGACAGAAGGCTCGTCGAAATGTTGACGTTTCCGACGCGGGCGAGTTCTGACACGAATTGGCCGGCGCGAATTCGTGAGGCATCGGCATCCTCTGTGGCTTCATCGGCTTGTGCCTGCAACTGGTCGGCCTTGAACGCCGCCTCGTCATAAAGCTGCTGTGCCTCCTGGTAAATCGTGCCGACGCGTTGCGCTTCCGCCGTCGCCGCTTCTAACTTTTTTTCCAGGCCCCGAATGATGTTCTTGATTTCGGCGATTGCCTTTTCCTTCTCGGCAATGTTTTGGCGGGCTTTGAGCACGTCCGACCACGACGGGTATTCGACGGCGAACGCCATGTGGTTCGTGACGACGAATCCGAGCAACAGTCCGATGCTCGCGACGAACGCCACGATAGCCAACCAGATTTTGCGCACACCCATCACCCCCTCTGAAACAGTTCTGCCTTCAGAGTAAACGTGAATCGAGGGCTTTTCCGTCATTGCGCCGTAACGGGCGGTTTGCGCGGGTGAGCAATTCCCCATAAACTCGGTAAGGTTGCGCATCCTCGGAGGCATGACACGGCCCCATCGTTTAGTGGCCTAGGACGCTGCCCTTTCACGGCAGTAGCACGGGTTCGAATCCCGTTGGGGTCACGCAGGTCTACAATTCAATAAGCAAGGCCCTGTAGCGCAGTTGGTTAGCGTGCCGCCCTGTCACGGCGGAGGTCGCGGGTTCAAGTCCCGTCAGGGTCGCGGACGTCAGAGTCTCTTTCGCGAGAGGCTCTTTTGTCTAGGAGCGACACACTCCTTGGCTCTGTAGCTCAGTTGGTAGAGCGTTCGACTGAAAATCGAAAGGTCACCGGATCGATGCCGGTCGGAGCCACCACGTGAGTCCCCCGCATTGTCGGGGGCCTTCGTCGTTTTATCGTCCCAGTTCGAGGTGGTCCGTCAGGTGGTTCGGTGTTCCGAATCGGTGGGCGGTAATGCTGATGGCCTGTTCGCGCAGGAACGGGAGCATCTCGAGTCGACCGGACATCACCACCGGATCCGACCAGACCGCCAGATCCGGGCGGCCACCCGTCGCCATCGTGATGGCGGACGCCGACCCACCCACCAGTCGAATCCGTGCGCCGGCGAGTTCGGCGTCGGCACGGCGCAGCATCGTGCGCCATTCGTGTTCGGTCTGGACCTCGACGAAGACGCCGAGGTCGTCCAGTGCCCTTTCGATTGCGGTTTCAATCCAACCCGATGCCGAAACGGTCGGCGTGGTACCCGCCGCGAACGCGGCGAGCACAACGCGCACCAGATCGGCCGGGTCGGCGCCGTCCGAGAATCGGATGA
>JAULYU010000216.1:0-3239 GCA_032117735.1 Microbacteriaceae bacterium | reverse complement strand
CGGCCACCAGCCGGGTCCGGCGTAACGGCGATTCACCCACAGGCGAGCGCTGTCGTGATGCGCGGCGATCATCTGCGCCGAATGGTCCCGAGTCGAGTGACCTCCCTCGTGTTCCACCGTGGCGGTCGGAACAAAGACGTTGCGCCACCCACGCTGCCCAAGCCGGTAACCCAAATCGACGTCTTCGAAATACATGAAGAATTCGTCGTCGAACCCGCCCACCGAATCGAACGCAGCGCGTCGGACAAGAACACAGGCCCCGCTGAGCCAGCCCGCCTCACGCTGGTTTTCATAATCGGACGAGGCGTGATATTTCCGAGTCCACGGATTGGACGGAATGAGGTCCCCGAATAGCGCGTGTCCGATTCCCACCCGGAGCGACGGAATGGCGCGAGCGGACGGGTAGGTGATGCCGCGCAGGTCTCGGATTCGCGGTCCCACGGCCCCGATCGTGTGGTCGGAGTGGATCACGCTCACCAGTTTGTCGAGAGCGTGAGGGTCGAGAGTCACATCGGGATTGATGACCAGAAAGTACTCGACGGCGGGGTCAAGTGACGCCACTCCCGAATTGATCCCGCCCCCATAGCCGGGGTTGTCGGGACGGGCGATAATCCGGGCCGAGGTTCCCCGGACTGCTCGCGCGAGGGTGGGGTCGCCGCCCGGAACATTGTCGACGACCACGGTGTCGGTTTGTCGGGTCGTTGTCGCGGGAACCGACTCGAGCATGGCGCCGATCGCGTCACCCGAGCGAAAAGAAACCGTGACAATTCCGATTCGAGTAGTCGACGGGGAATTGCTCACAGCGACCATGTTAGCCACAGCCGCTGGGTGATTCTCGCCCGCCACCTAACCGCGTAAGCCACACGTCTCAATTACACTCGAATTACACCTGTGTAAGGGGGTATGTGTCGTGGGTAAAACAGTAACGCGGTGGGTCAGCGTTTTCGCTGCGGCCATTGCCGTGGCGGCGTCCCTCGTGGTCTCCTCGCCCGCCACTGCACTCACCCTCTCCGGAAGCGATTTCGATCCGGGGAAGATCATTTCCAATCAGCAATTCTTTGGCGGGAACTCGATGTCCGCCGAGGAGATTCAGGCGTTCCTCGACACAAAGGTCCGGAGGTGTGGTTCCTTCAACAAGTGTTTGACGGTGTACACGCAGGACACGTTCACCCGCGAAGCAACGTCGATTCACGGGGACGGTGTCAATCCGCTCTGCAAGAGTTATGCGGGTGCGGATGACGAATCCGCCGCGCAGATTATCTACAAGGTCCAACAGGCCTGTGGCATCAGCGCGAAGGTCATCCTCGTCACTCTGCAAAAAGAGCAGGGACTCATCACGAATTCCAACCCCACCGCCGACAAACTCAAAATTGCGATGGGGTACGCCTGTCCGGACACCGCCCCGTGCGCGGCAAAGTATTTCGGCTTCTACAACCAGATTTATTCGGCGGCGTCACAGTTCAAGCGATACACCGACCCCGCGAGTAACTTTTGGGCATCCAAACCGGTCGGAGTGAGACAGCCCATTCTGTATCACCCCAACTCCAAGTGCGGAACGAAACGGGTCACGATTGAGAACGCCGCAACACACGCGCTCTACATTTATACGCCGTACACACCCAACGCCGCGGCGCTCGCCAACCTGTCGGGAACTGGCGACTCGTGTTCGAGTTACGGGAACAGCAACTTTTGGGAGTACTACCAGTACTGGTTCAGCGCCGAGGACAATCTCAATTACGACATCGCTGAGTTGGGTGGCGCGGTGACCAACGCCTGGGGTGACCTGCAGAGCGATTCGACGTGCACGGCGACGGCAAACTCCTGCGCCTTCGAGTACGAGTCCGCCGTCGCGACCTGGTCGATTACGGCGGGTACGCGTTTCACCTCGGACCCGATCGCGGCACGCTACAAAACGGCGGGCGGCGTCCGCGGGACTCTCGGCCCAATCGCAAAATCCAGCGAAACGCTGTCGGGGGGGTCAAACGGCAACGGCTCCCGCCAAAAGTTCTCGGGGGGATTCATCTATCGGACACCCTCCAACGCAACGTTCATTGTTCTCAACGACGTGCAGACCTACTACGGTCAACGGGGCGGCCCGGCGGGTTCGTTGGGATGGCCGAGCGGTGACGCGGTGTGCAGCGAAGGGCGGTGTGCCCAAAACTTCACCGGCGGGTACGTCATCAGCGATTTGTCCGGAACGTTCCGGGTCCTGGACGGCGCAATCGCCGAGTACCTCCAGGCCAACGGCGGACTGAACAGCCCGTGGGGGCAACCGCTCAGCGACGCCGAAACGCGCACGTTCGGCGCTTACGGCTCCGGCCGAATTCAGGTGTTCGAACAAGGCACCGTCTACGAAAAGAACGGGACGGCATACCTCGTTGCGGATTCACTCGCCGCCGCACTGGCGGATGTCGGGGGAGTCGCTGAAGTGGGGTGGCCACTCGCCGAACCCGTTCGAGCCGATGGCGTGTTATCGCAGTTGTATTCGGCCGGTCGCGTGGTGAAGGTCGGGTCGGCAACGGGAGTTCTCATTCCCACCAACACCCTGCGTGCCCTGCGGCGGGCCGGAGGGCTTTCGGGGTATCTCGGCACCCCGACCGGCGATGCCACTCCCTACTCGGGTAAAGACGGCTTCACCGGAACCAAGCAACACTTCGACGGCGGGGTCATCGTGTTCGGCGCTCGAGGTGCGTTTGCGATACCCCGGACGGTGTGGGACGTCTATCGCGCTAAGAACGGCGCCAAGGGTAAGCACGGATGGCCCGACAGCAGGGCAATCGTTCGAGGGTCGAACTGGGAACAATCTTTCCAGCGCGGTGCAATCAGGACCTCGCGGTAATATCCGTTCTCATCCGATTCACCACGGCACCGAACACCACGACGCTGGCAAACCCCCATTCGATGAGCATTCGGCTCTCACTCAACGACTGGATGGTCAATGCAGTCAGGACGAGAAAAGGTACAGCGGCGGCGGACCGCGGGGACTGGACAAACGCACGGAACAACGGCCACCACAGCGCACCGAGCGCGACGGCAAAAAGGAGTGCGCCGATCAGTCCGGTCTGCATCGCGAGGTCCAACCATACGCTGTGAGCCTGCAACATCGGCACGCCGTCTATCGAATAGATAGCAAACCACGGGTCCCAATTCGGCCACCAGCCGACGTACCCGTAACCGATGATTGGTTGATCGGCAATCCTTAACGCGACGGCGTTCCAGATGTCGAACCGATGAGTCAG
>JAULYU010000215.1:0-11118 GCA_032117735.1 Microbacteriaceae bacterium | reverse complement strand
GGCCGAGGACAATGCCCGCCGCCTCGGGAACGGGATGGCGGTCGAGGAACGCGGCCGCAGCGGGTTGGATGGCCCGCAGGTGTTTTTCGGTGAGGCCGGGTTTCTTGCCCAGTACACCGCGAAGTTCCCGCTCGCACGCCGACGCCAGTGTGCTCAGATCGGCGAACACCGCCGTGAACCACTGCCCGATGGTGTCGCGGGCGTGCTCGAGTTCGCGCGGAGCGTCACTCATTCGGGAGCCTCGATTGGGTAGAGCGCGTCGAGTCGAGCCGCCACGAGTCGATAAAAATCGCGCGAGGTGTGCTCGCGGACCGCGTGCTCGGCGGCCACGATGTCCCCGGCGCGAACCGCCGACACAATCTGCAGGTGGTCGGACAGCGTCCAATCCCGGTCCGACTCGACGGTCAAAATCGACCAGAGAATTTCACTCGACTCGGTCAACAGCCGCATTTGCGTTGAGACAAGACGCTCCGACTGGGCGAGGGCCGCGAGTTCAATGTGAAAACGGCTGTCGGCGCGCATGCACGCCTCGGTTGTGGTGGCTTCGCCCATGGAGCGGGTGATGCGTTCGAGCCGGTCGATATCGTGCGGAAAGGCGCGTTCGACCACCATGCGCACGGCGGCAAGCCCGGTCGCCAACTGCTCGTCTTCCATGTCCCTCAGTTCGGCCATCGACAACGCGGTGAGTCGATCCCGCAGAACTCCGTCGCGGGTGCGGGGCGTTCCGATGATGAAGGTTCCGCCGCTTCGCCCGCGACGCGTTTCAATGATTCCCTGTTTGCGAAGCGTCTGGAGTGCGTCTCGAACGGTAGCGGTGGCGACCCCGAACATGACCGTCAACTGGTTCTCGACGGGCAACTGTTCGCCGTGTCGGAGGAGCCCCAACGAAATCGCGGTGGACAGCCGATCGACAATTGCGTCCGCGCGAAGTACTTCGGGGAGTGGCCTGAACACAAGGGAACGGAAACCGGTTATCTCGCTCACGAATCCCTTTCTCGTCTCAGGCGTGACTCTTACGATACTGGCAATCATTAGCCCGTAAATGATTTTCCAGCCGTCATGAACGAGAATAGAACCATGCCCTTTGCCGTCACTAATCCCGCGACCGGAATCGTCGAGCGGGAATACCCCAGTGCTACTCCCGCGGAGATTGCCGGAGCCATCGACCGTGCCGCCGCTGCTCACCACGTGTGGAGCAACGTGCCGATCCTCGAGCGTGCCGCGGTCCTAACGCGTGTTGCCGAAATCTTTCGTGAGCGCACAGAGGAACTCGCCGCAATCATCGCGCGCGAGATGGGGAAGCCCGTCCGACAGGGCCGCGGGGAAGCCGGCTTTGTGGGGGATATCTATCAGTTTTATGCCGAACGGGGTCCCGGCTTTCTCGTCGACCGTGACATGAATCCGATGTCCGGTGGCGAGGCGATTGTGCGGTCGGAGTCACTCGGGGTGCTGCTCGGTGTGATGCCGTGGAACTATCCGTACTACCAGGTCGCGCGATTCGCCGGACCGAACCTCTTGATTGGCAACACCATCATTCTCAAACACGCCAGCAACTGCCCCGAGTCGGCGCTCGCGCAGGAACAGATTTTCCGGGACGCGGGGCTGCCCGACGGTGCCTACATCAATCTCTTCGTCGAAAGCCGTCACGTGGAAAGCATCATCGCCGACCCGCGTGTGCACGGGGTTTCTCTCACCGGAAGTGAAACGGCGGGGGCCGCCGTCGCCCAGGCCGCGGGTCGTGCGTTGAAGAAGGTGGTTCTGGAGCTCGGCGGAAGCGACCCGTTCATCGTTCTCGACGACGTGAATCTCGAGAACACGATCGCGGCCGCAGCATCGGGTCGGATGAGCAACGCCGGTCAGGCCTGCACCGCGGCAAAGCGGTTCATCATTCTCGATTCGGTCTACGACCGTTTCGTTGAGGGATTTGCGGCGAAGCTTCAGACCTACGTGGCCGGAGACCCGCTCGACCCCGACACGAACTTCGGACCGCTCGCGTCACTCGGTGCGGTGCAGGAACTCATCGAACAGGTCGACGACGCGGTCGCTCACGGCGCGACGCTCGTGACCGGCGGTCACCGCATCGGCGATGTCGGGTCCTTCATGGCTCCCACGCTTCTCACCGACGTCACGCCAACCATGAGGGCCTTTCACGAGGAACTGTTCGGACCCGTTGCGGTGGTCTATCGGGTGGCCGATGCGGACGAGGCAATCGCGCTCGCGAACGGTTCCGAATTCGGGCTTTCCAGCGCGGTTTTCGGGTCCGACCCCGAGCAGACTCAGTATGTCGCCGATCGGCTCGATTCGGGCATGGTCTACATCAACGAAAATTCGGACTCCCACGTCGACCTTCCGTTCGGGGGAGTCAAAAAGTCGGGCTTCGGCCGGGAACTGGGACACTTCGGGCTCGACGAATTCGTGAACAAGAAACTCATTCGCACCGCCGCGCGCTAGCCCTGTGGATAGCGCGGGAGGCCGGGTTGGTCCCCGCGAAAAACTGAGTCCATGGATTTCGTCGACAACCGCGGAAGCGCGAGCCTCGAGTTCCTCGCCGCCGCCATCGGGCTGTTGGTTCCCGTTGTCGCGCTCACGGTGACGACGAGCGAAATCGCCTCGGCGACCTTCGCCGCCACGGTGTCCGCGCGTCAGGGCGTCCGCGCCTTCACCCTCGCGGACAGCGTCCAATCGGGCCAAACCGCAATCGCCCACATCGCCGACCTCGCTATCGCCGACCACGGACTGTCCGACGTCGACTGGCGAATCGAACTGGACTGTGCGGGGCGTTCCTGCCGTCAGCGCGGGTCTCTCGTCAGCCTGGCGGTGTTGATCGACGTGCCGTTGCGTTTTCTTCCCGCGCTGCCGGGCATTGACATCGCTCCGAAGGTCACGATCTCGCGAAGCGCAACCGCACGCGTGTCCACCACATCGGTGAACCGTTGACCTCGACGACGACGCGCAGGACGGATGAGCGCGGCTCGATGCTCCCGCTCGTGGCGGGACTGCTCGCCCTGTGCGGTGTCGCCGCCGTGGGAATCATCGATTCGACCGACCTCGCCCTCGCGCGAACCAATCTGCAATCGACGGCCGACATGGCCGCACTGGTCGGTGCGGAATCGTTCGACCCTCGCCGCGCTCAGTTCGACGGTCACAACCTCGTCATTCGACTGACGAACCGCGGGGTTCGGCGTGCGGTCAACTCGTTCGTCCGTGACGCGACCAACGGGGTGAGGCTGGTGTCGGCCACGACACCGGACGGAGTGACGGCTCAGGTTTCGGTTCGGACGAACTGGACACCGCCGCTCGGCTCGCAGTTTTTTCCGGCGTCGTTTCCGATCGAGGCCTCGGCCTCGGCGCGCATCGTCTTCGGGGGTGGAGGGGGCGGGCGGTAGTCTGGGAATCTCATGATTTCCTTGGATGTCTCTGACCGCATCGCGGCTCTCCGTTCGTCGTTCGCGGACATCGTCAGTGTGGTCGATTTGCCATCATTGGCGATTCGCATTAGCGAGTTGTCCGAGAAGGCCGGCGCCACCGACCTCTGGGACAATCAGGCGTCCGCCCAAGCCGTCACGAGCGCCCTCTCCCACGCACAGACTCAGCGCGACCGTGTGAACGACATCCAACGGCGTCTTGACGACCTCGACGTGCTGCTCGACATGGCCAAAGAGGCGGGCGACGACGAGTCGGCCGCCGAGGTGTTGACCGAAATCACCGAGCTCGAAAAAGTGATCGGGGAAATGGAAGTCCAAACCCTTCTCGACGGCGAATACGACGCGCTGCCGGCCATCGTCACGATTCGGTCCGGTGCCGGCGGTGTGGACGCCGCCGATTTCGCCGAAATGTTGTTGCGCATGTATTTGCGCTGGGCCGAACAACACAGGTTCGCGGTAAACGTCCTGGACACGTCGTATGCGGAAGAGGCGGGAATCAAAAGCGCCACGTTCGAAGTGGACGCGCCGTTTGCGTTCGGAACGCTGTCCGTCGAGGCCGGAACGCACCGACTCGTTCGGATGAGCCCGTTTAACTCCGCCGGAAAGCGCCAAACGTCCTTCGCCGCCGTCGAAGTTGTGCCGTTGCTCGCCGCGACGGAAGTGATCGACATCCCCGATTCGGACATTCGGGTGGATGTTTTTCGGTCGTCCGGACCGGGCGGACAGTCGGTCAACACGACCGACTCGGCGGTGCGCATCACGCACCTTCCGACCGGCACCGTGGTGTCCTGCCAAAACGAAAAGAGTCAAATTCAAAACCGCGCCGCCGCGATGCGGGTTCTGCAAAGCCGCCTTCTCTTGATTCAGAAAGAAGACGAAGCGAAAAAGAAGAAAGAGCTCGCGGGCGTCATCACCGCGTCGTGGGGCGACCAGATGCGCTCGTACGTGCTCGCGCCGTATCAAATGGTGAAAGACCTCCGCACGAACCACGAAGTCAACAGCCCACAGGCGGTCTTCGATGGCGATCTGGACGGCTTCATTGCGGCGGGGATCCGGCACCGCAAACAAAAGACGGATTAGCCGTTTGAGTGTCGCTCCGAGTGAGCGCCCGCAGCGCGCCTAGGGTTATCTCGATGATTCGTTTTGAAACCGTGTCGAAGGTGTACCGCTCGGGAAACCGACCGGCACTCCATGAGGCAACGCTGGAAGTCAAGCCCGGTGAGTTCGTCTTTCTGGTCGGTGCGTCCGGCAGCGGCAAGTCCTCTTTTCTGAGGTTGATCCTGCGCGAAGAGCGCGCCTCGGCCGGGATGATTCACGTTCTCGGGCAAGACCTCGGGCGCCTGTCGAATCGAAAGGTTCCCGCGTATCGCCGCAGCCTCGGTGTGGTTTTCCAAGACTTTAGGTTGTTGCCGACCAAGACGGTCTTCGACAACGTAGCCTTCGCGCTGCGCGTCCTCGGCCAGAGCGAGGCATACATTCACGATGCGGTTCCCGAAGTTCTCGGGCTGGTGGGCCTCGGCAACAAAGAAAACCGGCTTCCTCACGAACTGTCGGGCGGTGAGCAGCAGCGCGTTGCGATCGCCCGCGCGGTCGTCAACAAGCCCGCCATCCTTCTCGCGGACGAACCGACAGGAAACCTCGACCCCGCCACGTCGGCGGGAATCATGGACGTTCTTCGCAACATCAACGCCGCGGGCACGACGGTTCTCATGGCCACCCATGACACGGCCATCGTGAACGACATGAAGCGACGCGTCGTCGAATTGAGTGAGGGTCGAATCATTCGCGACGAGGCAGGCGGCGAATACGTCACCCGCGCGAATCCCATCGTCGATGTGAGCGATTCTCTGCCCACCCGCGCCGACTCGCAGCCGATTGCGATTGAGCCGCTCGACTTCGATCCGATTCCCGCGTTTGACCCGATGTCGCCGACGAGCGAAGCAATCGATCTCAGCTACTTGGACCGCATCGGAGACGAACCGCTGTGAAACTGAATTTTGTCCTGCTCGAGGCGTGGAACGGTGTGCGGCGCAACGTCTCGATGGTGGTGTCGGTCATCCTCGTGACACTCGTGTCGCTCACGTTTGTCGGTTCGGCGGCACTGTTGCAGTCCCAAATCGCCAACATGAAGTCCTACTGGTACGACAAAGCGCAGGTCGCGGTGTACCTCTGCACGCAATACTCCACCCTCGGAGCCTGTGACCAACAGGAGGTCGGAGCCGAACAGATCGCGGCGGTGGAGGCCCAACTCTCCTCGGCGACGCTCGCGCCGTACATCGACACGTGGTACTTCGAGAACCACGACGAGGCGTATGCCAACTTCACCGAACAGTTCGCGGGCAGCCCGGTCGTGGACCTCGTCACCCCCGACCTTCTGCCACAAACGTTCTGGGTGAACCTCAAAGACCCAACCCAATCGGCTCTCGTTTTCGAAGCCGTCGGGGGCATGGGCGGAGTTGAATCCGTCATCGACCAGCGTTCGTATCTCGACGGCATTTTCTCGATGCTCAACGCCGCCAGTCTGACCGCGGTCGGCGTCGCGGTGTTGATGCTCATCGCTGCCGCCCTGCTCATCGCCACGACCATCCGGCTCTCGGCGTTTTCGCGCCGCCGTGAACTCGCCATCATGCGACTCGTCGGCGCCTCGAACTGGTACATCCAAACACCGTTCATTCTCGAAGGCGTGGTGGCGGCGTCCATCGGTTCCGTTCTCGCCTGCGGCGCAATCGCCGGTATCGTCGTGTTCTTCGTCGACGGCTACCTGGCCACCGCACTGCCCGCGACGTCGTTCATTCAACTCGCGGACGTGTGGTTTGTGTTCCCCGGCTTACTCGCGGCGGGCGCCGTGTTGGCGGCGACGAGCGCCTACATCGCGATTTCCCGTTACCTTCGCGTCTGACCCCGTTGTAAACTGGAGGGCTGGAGTCCGCCGGACAAACGGAGAGGGGGTGCGACATGCCACGCGACGAAGGAGAAAAGGTCGTTTCGACGAACCGTAAAGCGCGTCACGATTACCACATCGAGGACACGTACGAGTGTGGTCTCGCGCTCACCGGTACCGAGGTCAAAGCGCTCCGGCTGGGCAAAGCGTCGCTTGTCGACGGCTGGGCGCAGATCGTGGACGGCGAAATGTGGATGGAATCCGTCCACATTCCCGAATACACCCAGGGCACGTGGACGAACCACGCGACGCGTCGCAAGCGCAAATTGCTGTTGCACCGTGCCGAGATCATCAAGATTTCCCACCGGGTGAAAGACGGCGGCTACACGCTCGTCCCGCTCAAGATCTATTTCAAGGACGGCCGCGCCAAGGTGGAACTGGCCATCGCCAAGGGGAAAAAGGACTACGACAAACGCCAGACACTGCGCGAAAAGGAAGACAAACGCGAGGCCGAACGCGCCATGAAGTCCAAGCGCTTGCGCGGGGAATAGTGGGCGGGGCTTGTACGCCAGTGTTTTACTGGGTTTTCGGGTAATTTCCAGCAAAACGGGCGAAGAGCTATTTTCGACCAAATCTCGCTCACATCGCCGTGGTTAAGCCGATCCGGGCGAGGTGCCCCGCTCGGGACCTCGGCAAATTGGTACGGCGGGTGGTAGGGTACTTTTCCTCCTGGTGTGTTCGACCTCGAACAACGGCAGGATGCGTTCCTGTGTCGCCCTTCCCCACACTGAATACGACTTATTCGTCGAATGGAGCAGACCGCTGGGACGCGTTGACTGTGGACGGCGTCGGTTCGCGCTGCGTCGTCCACAGTCAACGAATTAGTGAGCGGGAATAGATGATGTCCGAGCAGCGTTCTATAGTAGTGATACGCCCGCGAGGGTTTTGAAAACTCAACAGTGTGGAATGTGACCCGCCCCCAACATGGGGATGATCGGTTTCGACAGTGCGTCTAAGCCGGAAAGAAGCGGGTCGAGGATGCAGGGTTATCTCGTAAACGCCCCTTGCAAACCAACAGGTGCCGACGCAAAGCGCACCGACTTCGCTCTCGCCGCCTAATAAGCCGCCATCGAAGTCCGTCAGACCGAGTTCCGCCTTCGGCTCGGATCCTGGCGCCATTTAGAGGGCTAGCTACGAACTCGTGTGTCAGGGGTTCGCGGGACATTTACTGATACTGGGCCCGTCGACTTAGGTGTTAGTGACAAAGGTCGGGGCCGAGTAAAACGCTGTCACTGACTACACCCGTAGAAGATTCCGACTGTTCGTATTGGACGGGGGTTCAATTCCCCCCATCTCCACCATTTGGCTGGTCACATTCCACTCCGAACCCCCTAGAAATAGGGGGTTCTCTTTTTTTCTCGCAAAAAAGCAGGTGAAAAACGGAAAGTTGACTAAAAAAATTCAATGGACCGCCTTGGCGTCAATGTGGGGGTCGTCATGTAAAATTTTGGTCATTGAAAGCTCATCTCTACAACCTACCCCAGGAGAAATTCATGCCTCAACGTACTAGTCCAATCGTCAGTTCGTTCCTGCTCGCTGCTGCGCTCGTTGTGGGCACCTCTGCTCTTTCCTCTCACGCAGTGGAAGAGGACGTGAACCTTTTCGCACTCTACAGTTCGATAACGAACGATGATGGTTTGATTGGCCTCGTCGGGGAGCCCTTTAACGATGGAGAGTGGACATATGACGGTGGCGACGTCGGTGATGTCTTGACGCCAGGCAGCGTCGATTGTGAAGAGACGTGGACTTCCTGGCAATTTTTGTGCGACCCTGCGCCAACCACCAACGCTCGCGGTGAATTGACCCATGCGGAGGAGGATATTGGCTATACATCCGACATGGAAGATCAGAACAGTGTCGCGTTCGTGGTCATCGACCTAGGTGTGGTGGCCACGTTTAGTTCACTTGAGGTTTATCAGATGATCGACTCGGACGGCAACGTCACGGCAATCTCGATGGATGTCAGTTCGGCTACCGGGGACACGTCGCCGACTCAGGGTGACGGTTCCTGGACGAACGTTGTGCCAACCAGCCCAGTTGTCGATGAGTCTGACTTCGTGGGATCCGCTCCCTACACCAACACCGATGTGTCAACGTTCGATTTCGCCGACACCACCGGCCGATATGTCCTGCTGTACATGGAGAACGATGGGTCTTACGCAAATGATTCGTACATCGAGGTAGGCGGAGCCAAGCTCTTCGGCCCCCGTCCAGCACGGCCCCCGGGATCTGGTGGTGACAGTCTCGCGCCAACAGGTATCGAAGACAATGTCGCCGGGGTTGCGGGAATTGTGGCGCTCGTCGCCGGCGCAGCCGGTTTTGCACTGCGTCGCCGCGCTCGCGCTTGAGACTTTCGCGATCAAAGACGTTCGTTGTTGTTCCCACCGAGGTCATAAGGCGTTTCCAAACCTCAAAGCGATGAGGAATCGCCTAAAAAATCGGGGGACAATAGAACTCACCGGTAAGGATATGCTGTGAGAGTAGTGTGACGTCTTTTCAGCTCCACCAATTGGTAGGTCACATTCCACACGATTCACCACACACAACGAAACGAGTTCACATGTCATTCGGCGCAGCAATAGTAAGTTTTTTCTCCAAGTACGCCACATTCAGTGGACGAGCGCGACGCAGTGAATTTTGGTACGCGGTGTTGTTCACCACTCTGGTGAGCGTCGCGATTTCCACTGTTTTCCCCGGCTCGGTTATGGTCGTAAACGATTTCACCTTCCAGCAGTCTTCGCTCGCCTCCAACCTGTGGCAGCTCGCTATCTTTGTTCCGTCGCTGGCTCTATCGTGGCGTCGCTTGCACGACGTCGGGCGCGCGGGAACCTATTATCTCTTCATTCTGATTCCCATTGTCGGATGGATCATGTTGTTGATTCAATTCCTCAAGGACAGCCAGCCGGGCGCGAACGCCTTCGGCGAATCTGTCAAATAAGTCCGCGCTAATCGCCCGGCCATCGCCATGGTTCGATGGGTGGAGCGTGATTACTGTCGGGTTACATTCCGCGAGGGTGTAGCGTTCGGAAAGTCGCGACATGATTATCCCCTCAACGATTGGTTCACAACATGAATTCGATTCACCGCTCGTTCGCCCTATCCGCAGTATTGCTCGTGGGACTCTTCAGCTTCGGTATCAGCGCTCCCGCCCACGCGGTCGCGGATTACACCATTGACTGCAACCAGACGCAGGGGCCACCATACGTAGACTCCGATCCAGACCCAGCGATTTGGTATTCGTCCTGGTATTCGTATTTTGACGGCACCCAAGAACGAATCGTCACGGTCAATATCGTGAACTGTGAATACCACGGCGCTCGCGATGATCTGTCCGGCTGGATTTTCCAGGGCTACGTCGGAACGGACGCTGACGAGGAATACACCGTAACGATTCCCGTCAATGGCTCTGCCGAGGTGGGAGGCTACAACACGTCCCCCGCCCAGACGAACTTCACCATCAGGTTCGGGAACGACACGTGGTCCGGTGGCGGCGGCGGCGGAAACGACTCGGAACCGCTCGCTCAAACGGGCTCGACCGACGCAACCAGCGCACTTCTCGTCGGGGCTCTCGTGGGCGCGTCAGGTCTCGCACTGTCTGTGGTTCGCCGCCGACACGCCCGAGTCTAAAGGGTGCGTGCGAACGCGTTCAACGCCGAGCGGAACGCGATTGTTCCGATCGCGAGGATGAATGGCGCGGTCCACCAGAAAAGCCCTCGCGGCTTGAGGTGAATGTCTTCGAACCAATCAAGTCGAGTCGTGGAGTCATCCACCGCTGTCAGCACAAACCCTGCAGTGCCGCCTAGGACCGACCCCGTCTTGATGATGGTGCAGGAAGCGCGTCCGGCATTGGGCGCCTGAAATTCGGAAACGCTCATCGGGTCGTCGAGCCGAAGTGGGCCAAGGCGCGTTATTCCGACGAATTCGGTTCCGATCCCTTTGGTTCCCTTCGTGACGGTGACGACCGTGTTGGGAATCCACGCGGAGTGCGACTGCCAATCTGTGAGGCGATCCCACACGTGGTCGATGCCGTGTGGCAGATTTAATTGAACGTCGATGCGGGTCATGATGTACCCAATCTATGTCTCAACGGGCTGCCCTGTTAGCCTGTAGGTATGGCTACTAAAGATGATTCCCTCGATCCCGCTCTTCTCGAACTTGCGAAAAAGAGCCTCAAGAAAAAGCGCGACGCGAAAGAATTTCTTATCGTTACGCTCGCCGTCAACGCGATCCTCGTAGGCATCTGGTGGTTCACCACCCCAACCGGATACTTCTGGCCCATGTGGGTCCTCTTCGGCATGGGCATTGGTGTGATGTTCGCGTATCTCGACGCATATACGGTCATCGGCGCCAAGCCGATTACCGACGACGACATTCGCGCCGAGGCCGAAAAGATGCGAAAGCGTCCCTAGTTTCTGATGGAGCTCATCATTGTGTTCGGCCTTATCGTCGTTATTGCAGTGGTTGCTTCGATTCCGGCTTGGCGATACGAGCGTCGGACTGGTCGAAAGTTGGGTCGGTCGGGCGCTGCCGCAGGTTTAGGCATAGTGCAGGAACTCTTCCAACCCAGCGCGGCTAACGCGTCTGCAGTGTTAGAAGAACAACGCGAGGCTCGTCATGCGATACCGGCGCCGGGCGACCCGCTCGATCGCGACACCCCGGTCGTGATTGTCGTCGACGATGTGAAGTGAGCGCCAACAATGCGGCTTAACTTCGCCGGTGACATGTTCGAGTGGCGAGGCCCATCGCCGTTTT
>JAULYU010000214.1:0-2615 GCA_032117735.1 Microbacteriaceae bacterium | reverse complement strand
TGATATTCGCCCCCTTCCGGGCGACGAGGACGCGGTATTGGCGCGGGTGCGCGAACTGGTCGGTCCCGATATCGAGGTTTCCGTCGCGACACAGGACATTGGACTCGAGAATACGTTCGATGCGCCGATTGTCGACGCGATGGCGAGGGCACTGCGCGCACAGGACCCCGACGCCATCATGTTGCCGTACCTGCTGTCGGGTGGCACCGACAACAAGGCTCTGGCGATGTTGGGTATCGCGGGATACGGCTTCGCACCGCTGCGGTTACCCGCCGACCTGGATTTCCCGGCCCTGTTTCACGGGGTGGACGAGCGCGTGCCGCTCGACGCGCTCGATTTCGGTCATCGCGTCCTCACGGATTTTTTGCTCGAGTACTAGAACAATGGGGGTATGTCACCCCTGGACTATGTGAACATCATGCCGGCCCTTGTTTTGGGCCTCATTCAGGGGCTCACCGAGTTTCTACCGATTTCCTCGAGTGCCCACCTGCGCATTACGGGCCTTTTCCTGCCGGGGGCAGCGGACCCGGGTGCGACGTTCACCGCCATCACCCAAATCGGCACCGAAATCGCGGTGCTGTTGTATTTCCGCACAGACATCGCCAACATAATCAGAGCCTGGTTCCTGTCGGTGTTTTCACGTCGGCACGGTGCCGGACGTTTCCTCACCCCCGAACAGCGCGTCCAAGCACGACTGGGGTGGTTCATTATCGGCGGCACCATTCCCATCGCGGTTCTCGGGATTCTGTTCCAGGACGCCATTCGCGACACCTTCCGGTCCCTCTGGATCGTCGCGACGGTTCTCATCGTGTTCGGCATCATTCTGTGGATCGCCGACCGTTTCGCGCGCACCGACCGGATTCTCTCCGACATGCAACTGCCGCACGGTGTCGCCATCGGTTTCGCCCAAGCTCTCGCACTCATCCCGGGTGTTTCTCGTTCGGGGGCGACCATTTCGATGGCGCGGGCACTCGGATACAATCGCGCCGCCGCCGCACGTTTCGCGTTCCTACTCGCAATCCCCGCCGTGCTCGCGAGCGGTATCTACGAACTCGTTCGCGCGATCGAGGATCAGGTAGCCGGCCAGGCCGCGATTGGCGCGGTGGCGTTCACCTGGTTCGAAATCGCGGCAGCAACTCTGGTCGCGTTCCTCGTCGGCCTCGCGGTCATCGCGTTCCTCATGAACTACCTCAAGAAGCACAGCTTCCTACCGTTCGTCATCTACCGAATTCTGCTCGGTGGGACAATCCTGGTGTTGCTGACGATGGGTGTCATCCAGCCCTAGGGCGTGTGCGGGCCCTCGTCGGTTTTCCGCAGGAACTCCTCGAACTCCGCCGCAATCGCGTCACCCGAGGCGTCCGGAGCAGTCGCCGCGTCGCGTTCCTCTTCGAGGCGGTGGATGTAGTCACTCATGTCCTCGTCGCCCTCGGCGATGTCGTTGACGTTTTCTTCCCATTCGTCCGACTGCACACGGTGTTCGGTCAGGTCGATGTCAAGATCCGCGAACGCGTTCAATTCCTCGAGCAGCGCCAGCGTTACCTTGGGGGACGGTGAGTTGAGCGCGTAGTGGGGGACGCCCGCCCACAGCGACACCGACGGGATACCGACCTGTTCGGCGAATTGCGCGACCACTGTCGTGATGCCGATGTGGCCCTCGTACTGAGAACGCTCGCACCCGACGGACTCGCGCACCTGCACATTGTCGCTGGTCTTGCCGACCTCGATCGGACGAGTGTGGGGGACCTCGGCCAGTGCCGCCCCCAACACGATGACGCCGGTGATGTCGGCCGCGAGGGCCTCGTCCAGGAACGTCGCGGCGAACGTCGGCCACGACCGAGACGGTTCGGTGCCCAACAACACGTGGACATTCGTGGAAATGTCGCTCGGGGTGAACAGGGAGGCGGTCGGCCAGTTGATTCGACGGCCCTCGTCCGGAATGAATTCGATGGTCGGACGGACCTGCTGGTAGTCGTAGAACACCTCGGTGTCGATCGAGAACGTCGCGTCGAGCGAATACCGTTCGATCACGGCACGAACGGCAGACGTCGCCGCCTCTCCCGCGTCGTTCCAGCCCTCGAACGCCACGATGAGGGGTCGGCCCGTTTTCGCAGAGAACACTGTCATCGACGTCCTTTCTTGTCCGCTTCCCACAATAGACGCGTCTAGACTCAACCACGTGAGCGAGACAACCCTTCAGGCCGTGTTGTGGGACCTCGACGGCACGATCGTCGACTCTGAGCCCTACTGGCTGATCTCCGAACAACGCCTCGTCGAAGAGTACGGCGGCGAGTGGTCCGAGGCCGACGGTTTCACACTCATCGGAAGCGGCTTACCCAACGCGGCCGAATTTTTGCAGAGCAAAGGGGTCGACCTTCCCGTCGATGTCATCGTCCAGCGGATGGTGGACGAGGTCGACGCAATGTCGGCACGGCAGATTCCGTGGCGTCCGGGTGCGCGCGAACTGTTGCACAGCATCCACGACGCGGGCATCCCGCAGGTCATGGTGACGATGTCGTACCGTTCGACCGCGCACTTCATCGCCGACGCACTCGGACTGTTTGCCGGCGTGATTTCGGGTCAGGACGTCACCCATCCGAAGCCACACCCCGATCCGT
>JAULYU010000213.1:0-2577 GCA_032117735.1 Microbacteriaceae bacterium | reverse complement strand
CGGAGTCGTCGCCAAGGTCAGCGCCGAGGTCGGCACGACGGTCAAGGCCGGGTTCGTTCTGCTCTCACTCGACAAGCCCGAATAGGCCAGTCAAAAATCAGTTTTCGAGGAATCCACTCGTCTCATAAATTCGGCTATCTCGTCTTCCCGCAGCACACGAAGGCTCACTTCACCTAGATTTGCAAACGCCAGTTCGAAAGGGCTAACCACTCCGTGGCACCGAATCCAGTGCCCGTTACCCCAACGGTAAACGGACGCCCAGTTCACGAGATAGACGGTCTTCAAAAATGAATATGGAGAGTCGCGTCTAAGCTGAGAAAACTGGGGTTCCTCGCGCTCATCGTGAAATTCACCCCACAGAGCTTCACTTCGTCGGATGTAGGGAGAGATGTCGAGTCGGGTAATCTGTTCGAGTTCACGTTGCGCGCTCAGGGAAATCTTGTCCGCATTGACCTCTTCGGGTGACACCCCATATTCATCGGGCTCATATTCAGGTTCTACTGGTTTGAGCCATTGGCCCAGTATCTTTTTCCCAGACCAAGACGCCCCCTTCTGGGCGTGAGGCACAGAATTTGTGATAACCCGTTCGAGCGTGTTTCTGTAATCGAGCTCCCGCTTCACAAGATAATTTGCTCGCGCAACGGTGTATTGAGTGAGCAAGAAATCGAGCGGCAGCGGAAGGCTCGCAAACTGGCTGAGAATGGCTTTCGCGGAATTCGATGTAACTTGCGCGAGGCGAAACTCTTTCGACTTAATCTCGTCATCCAGAATGTACATCACGTCCGCAGACGCGGGTTCGTCGATTCCATCACTCTGCTGAACTTGAAATTCACGAAATCGTTGAATCAGATTTGAATAATCAGAAACACAAAAGGGGTGCCGTTGCAACGTACTAATCTCAGCGCCGTAATAAACATCTCCGTAATATTTTTCATCTGGATATTCCAGTTCGCCCGTGAGTGGACGGCGCTGAACCGCATCACCCTCGACAAGGATTTCTAAGAAGGCAGATGGTTCCCACGTGTCGACAATTCGGTAACCCCGAGCTAGTAGAACTTCACCGTCGTCGCTCCACGCGAGTAGTGGGATGTGAAAATACTCAATTTCTTCCATCATTTAACGGTGCGTGAATACTCGTCAGTTGTCAATCGCCCACTTCCGCAACGGTTGCATGGACTCCGAAGCCCCCGGCCCCTGGTTCTAGACTGAAGGCATGATGCACAACGGCGAGCACCCCCTGGACGACCCTTCGGTTGACCCGAAAGAGGTGGCCCGCGAGGCCGCCACCCAAATCGCGAAGAAATCAGGGGTGGCTCGGCATGATGTTGCCCTGACTCTCGGCAGCGGTTGGGGAAAAGCCGCCGATCTGATCGGCGAAACGGTCGCCGAGTTCCCCGCGACCGACATCACGGGGTTTTCGAAACCCGCGGTGGAAGGCCACGTGGGAACGATTCGTTCGATTCGCACCGCGTCCGGTGCCCACGTGCTCATCATCGGAGCCCGCACCCACTTTTACGAGGACCACGGAGTTCGGCGTGTGGTTCACTCCGTTCGCACCGCGGCGGCCACGGGCGCACGAATCATGGTGTTGACCAACGGCGCCGGCGGACTCAAGGAATCGTGGGGGCCGGGAACGCCTGTTCTCATCAGCGACCACATCAACCTGACCGCGTCGTCGCCCCTCGAGGGTGCGACGTTCATCGACCTCACTGACCTGTATTCGTCGCGACTTCGCGACCTGGCGCGGACCGTGAAGCCCGACCTCGACGAGGGCGTGTACGTCCAGTTCCGCGGTCCCCACTACGAGACCCCCGCCGAGGTGCAAATGGCGGGACGGATGGGCGGCCACATCGTCGGAATGTCCACGGCGCTCGAGGCCATCGCGGCCCGCGAAGCCGGGATGGAAATCATCGGTTTCTCGCTTATCACTAACCTCGCCGCGGGGCTCGGCGAACCGCTCAGTCACGCCGAGGTCATCGCCGCCGGTACGGACGCGGAACCCGTCATGTCCGCGCTGCTCGCCGAGGTTGTCGCCAAACTCGTGGAGAAATAGCGGTGTCGCACGACCAACTCGTGGCGAACGCCAACGCCTGGCTTGCCCAAGACCGGGACGACGAGACGCGCCGCGAACTTCAGGAACTCATCGCTCGGGTCGAATCGGGCGATGCCGATGCGGTCATGGATTTGACCGACCGATTCGCCGAGCGCCTGACCTTCGGCACCGCGGGGCTCCGCGGGGAACTCGGCGCCGGACCCAATCGCATGAACCGCGTCCTCGTCGCACAGGCGGCCTACGGCTTCGCACAGTTTTTGTTGTCGCGTGAGGCTCGGCCGAGCGTCATCATCGGCTACGACGGACGCGTCAATTCCGACGTGTTCGCCCGCGACTCCGCCGAAATTTTTACCGGGCTGGGGCTGGACGTCACCCTGTTTGACCACGTCGTTCCCACGCCGGTCGTCGCCACGTCGCTGCGCGAGTTGAACTTGAGCGCAGCCGTCATGGTGACCGCGAGCCACAATCCGCCGCGCGACAACGGATACAAGGTGTACCTCGGTGGCGCGGACGAGGGTTCTCAG
>JAULYU010000212.1:0-4852 GCA_032117735.1 Microbacteriaceae bacterium | reverse complement strand
AGCCGATGACTTGATTACACATCTATGTCACATAAACTCGCGTCCACTTTGTGGTTCTTGATTGACGGTCAAGAACCGCGCACACATTTATGTGTGCCGAAGACTGATAAATCAATAGTGTTTCGGCGGCCATAGCGGTGGGGAAACGCCCGGTTACATTCCGAACCCGGAAGCTAAGACCACCTGCGCCGATGGTACTGCAGGGGGGACCCTGTGGGAGAGTAGGACACCGCCGGACTTAATTTACGAATGGCCACCCTCTCGGGGGTGGTCATTCGTCATTATTAAGGAGTATCGATCATGAGCGACGAGCGCGACGAGAAAAACGACCCTAAAGACGGTCGTGATCGTCGACCGCGCCGTGACGACTCCAGTAGCAGGCCCAACTCGGGACGCCCTTCAACGGGCAAACCGAGTTCGGGCCGTTTTGGCGCGCCCAAAAACAACAGCGATCGTGCTCGCAGCGAACGACCAGCCCGCGACGGTGAGCGCAAGCCGTTTAGTCGAGATGGGAAACCCGGTGAGCGCAAGCCGTTCAACCGGGATGCGAAACCCGGTGAGCGCAAGCCGTTTAGTCGCGATGGGAAGCCGGGCGAGCGGAAGCCCTACAACCGGGATGCGAAACCCGGTGAACGGAAGCCGTTTAGTCGAGATGCGAAACCCGGTGAGCGCAAGCCTTATGCCCGTGATGGGAAACCCGGTGAGCGCAAGCCGTTTAGCCGTGACGGTAAGCCGGGTGAACGGAAACCGTTCAGTCGCGACGGTCGCCCCGGTGGCAATCGGCCGGAACCGCGCGAAGAGGAGTTCCCGCGGTTTCGCCCGAGCGAAGAACAGCGTCGAGCCATTCGCGAACTCGAACCAGAAATTGAGAATCGGTTTGCCGGAAAAGAACTGGATCGAGCGGTGTTGCGCGATCTGTCGACACTGAGTGAAGACAACGCGATGGTTGTGGGGCGGCATCTCGAAGCGGCCGCGTTCTATGCGGAAATCGATGCCCCGCGCGCACTGCAGCACGCGATTGCGGCCAAAAACCGGGCTTCTCGGCTCGCCGTCGTTCGCGAGACCGTCGGAATCATGGCGTATGTCAATGAAGATTTCGCCCTCGCGCTTTCGGAACTTCGCACGGCTCATCGCATTTCCGGTTCCAACGACCAGGTCGCTCTGGTCATTGACTGCCTGCGCGGGCTCGGTCGTGCGGACGAGGGACTAAAGATGGCCCGAGAACTTGATCGGGCGACCCTACCGCGCGAAGCCCAGGTCGATCTCGCGATTGTCCTGTCGGGCATTCGGCTCGACCGCGACGAGCCGGATCGTGCCTATGCCGAACTTCAGATCCCGCAACTCGACCCGACGAACGCAACCCCCGAGTGCGTTGCCTTGTTCGATGCGAACGCGGAGGTTTTGGAAGAGATGGGACGGACCGCCGAGGCGGCCCAGTGGCGTCGATACGCGCGTCTCACCGACGACCACTTCTCGCCGGACGAAACGATCGAGTTTCACACCGAATATCTGGAAACACCAACCGATGTGACGGACGAGCCGTCGGACCCGTTGCCCGATGCAGCGCTTGACGCGACGCCCGAAACCCCTCGGGTGGCCGAATGACGCCGCTCGACGGAACCGACGTCGTCCTCGCGGACCTCGACGGGGTTGTGTACACGGGAGAGAACGCTGTTCCGTACGCCGTGGATGCGCTCAACGAGGTGGCAAAGAGTCGGCGGGTAGGTTTCGTTACGAACAACGCATCGCGAACGGTTGACCAGGTCTCCGCCCAACTGCAGTCGCTCGGTGTCGACTGCAGTCCGTCCGACATTGTGTCGTCACCGCAGGCCGCAGTCACCATCCTCAAGACACTCGTGCCCGCTCGGTCGACGATCTTGGTGATCGGCGGCGAGGGGCTGATTACCGAGGTTGAAGCGGCGGACTTCGTCGTCACGTTTTCCGCGAACGACAAACCCGCGGCGGTGATCCAGGGTTTTGCTCCGACGGTCGGGTGGACCGAACTCGCCGAGGCGTCGTTCGCCCTGCACACAGGGATTCCGTGGGTCGCGACCAACACTGATTGGACGATTCCCGTCGCGCGGGGGATTGCGCCCGGCAACGGGACGCTGGTCGCCGCGGTGCACCTCGCCGTCGGGCGCCTTCCCGTTTTTGCGGGAAAGCCCGAGCGCGCGATTTTCGACTATGCGCGTGAGAAGTTCTCGGCGGATAACCCGCTCGTAATCGGCGATCGTCTTGACACCGACATTCTCGGTGCCAATCGTGCCGGAATGCGCAGTGCGCTGGTACTGACGGGCATCGACGGTCCGAAACAAGCGATCGCTGCCGGTGAAGAAAGCCAGCCGACGTATATTGTGGCCGACCTGAGGGAACTATCACAGGATTATCCGGAATCCGTCGTCACCGTGAAAGGCGACACCGTGGTCGTCACGGTGGGGGATTCCTCGGTGACGATGACGGGACACGTGGTTCGCGTGAAACGCAAAGGGAAGAACCCGCTCAACCTGCTGCGCGCGGGATGTGCGGCGATCTACCGATCGGGACTTCGGATCTACGGGTTGGACGTCGAACCCGCGATATATTCGTGACCATGGAGAACGAGAACACCGGACTCGACCTCGAGCAGATTTCGGAACTGCCGCTGGACGAGCGCGCTGCGGCGTTTACTGTTCTGGAACGCGAGATTCGCCTCCGCCTCGATGAGCGACCGCACTGACCTGACCCGACTCGACCTCGCGCTGGTCGAGCGCGGACTGGCCGAGAGCAGAACGCGCGCCGCGCGATTGATTGAGGCGGGAAGTGTTCGTGTCGACGAACGGGTTGTGACGAAGACGGGACACAAGGTCGCGCCGACGTCTGTTCTCGCTGTCACCGCCTTGGACCGTTGGGTTGCCCGGTCCGCCAACAAACTGCTCGGAGCCTGCGAACGCTTCGACCTTGATTTTCGCGGTCGGACGGTTCTGGACATCGGAGCTTCCACGGGTGGATTCACCGAAGTGGCGCTCTTCCGCGGTGCTTCGACGGTCGTTGCTGTGGACGTCGGGCACGGTCAGATTCATCCGACACTGCGTGCCAACCATCGCGTGCACGTTGTCGAAGGGGTGAACGCCCGCGAGTTGAGCCGTGAAATGGTCGAGGGTTGGGGTGTCGGAGCGATTGACGACGTCGTCGTCGATGTGAGCTTCATCTCGGTCGCGATGATTCTGCCGGCTCTGGTCGCGGCACTGGGTCACGATTTTCGCTACGTGATTCTGGTGAAACCCCAGTTCGAAGTCGGCAAAGGCAACGTTCACCAGGGTGTCGTTCGCGACGACGCACTGCGCACCGGTGCTCTTCGCGCGGTGTGTGAGGCGATTGTGGCCCTGGGGCTACCGATCAGCGGCATCATGCCCTCACCGCTGGACGGCGAACACGGCAACCGTGAGGCGATTGTGTATGGTGACCCCACAATGCCGCTCGATGCGAGAGAATGGGAACACCACGCGGCATCAATCTGGGGAGGCTGAAATGTCGGATCGCTCCTTCCTCATCCTTGCCCACACCGGCCGGCCCGCCAGTATCCTGGCCGCGGCGGCCGTCGCCCGGGAACTGAACCGTTTGGGCGGAACGTCGGTGTGTCTGGACTCGCAACACCCGGCGGTGACCGCGGAATCCGATGTCGAGGTGAAACAACTCGGTGTTGACGTCGAACCCGAGAACATCGAATTGGTGATTTGTTTGGGTGGCGACGGAACAATCCTCAAAGCGGCGGAAATCATGCGCGGACAAACCGCCCCTCTGCTCGGGGTCAACATGGGTCACGTGGGCTTCCTCGCGGAATTAGAACCCGAAGACCTCGAGGCCACGGTTGGGCGCGTCTGGAACAAGGACTATTCGGTGGACGAGCGCATGACAATCGACGTGAGTGTCGAATTAAACGGGGCGACGGTGTTCGACACCTGGGCGCTGAACGAAGCCAGCGTCGAAAAAATGGCGCGCGAACGCATGATCGAGGTCGTGATTGGGGTCGACGACCGACCCATCTCCACCTTCGGGTGCGACGGGGTTCTCATGGCCACCCCGACCGGCTCCACCGCCTATTCGTTTTCCGCCGGCGGCCCCGTGGTGTGGCCGACCGTCGAAGCACTCATCATGGTGCCGCTGTCCGCGCACGCGTTGTTTGCGCGCCCACTCGTCACGGCTCCGTCCTCGACGCTGACGGTCGACCTACTCAGTCGCAACCACGCGTCGGGTGTGTTGTGGTGCGACGGCCGTCGCACGTACGCTCTCGCCCCGGGCGCAAGGGTGATTGCGCGTCGATCGGAAACGCCGGTGCGCCTTGCGCGAACTCACTCGGGGCCGTTCTCCGAGCGGCTCGTCCAGAAGTTTTCGCTTCCCACCGACGGGTGGCGCGGCAGGTCCTCATGATTCACGAGATTTCCATCAAGGACCTCGGCGTCATCCAGTCCGCGACGCTGACACTCACACCCGGCTTCACTGCGGTCACCGGCGAGACCGGAGCGGGAAAGACGATGGTCGTCTCGGCGTTGGGCCTTCTTCTCGGTGAGCGCGCCGATTCCGGTGTCGTGCGGCACGCAGCCGAACGAGCACTCGTCAGCGGTCGGTGGTCGGTGGACGACCCCGCGGTGTTGGATCGAGTCGGCGAACTCGGCGGGTTGGTCGATGACGGCGAGTTGGTCGTGACGCGTTCGGTCAGTTCGGAAGGTCGGTCCCGAGTCGTCATCGGCGGAGCGGCAACGCCCGTGAACGCACTGGGCGAAATCGGCGGCCACCTCGTTGCAATTCACGGACAGAGCGAACAGTTGCGACTTCGGTCCCAGACCGCCCAGCGCGAATCGCTCGATCGCTTCGC
>JAULYU010000211.1:0-2653 GCA_032117735.1 Microbacteriaceae bacterium | reverse complement strand
AGTAGGCCCCGTCGGGATCGAACCGACGACCCACGGATTAAAAGTCCGTTGCTCTACCAACTGAGCTAGAGGCCCGCGCGCTAACGCGCTCGCCCAATTCTAACTACTTGTGAAACGCTAGGTGACCTCACCGGTCAGGCGGGCAAGTTTCTTCTGCACCGAGTCAGTCAGCGCAAACCACACCCCCGTCAGCGCCGCGAGGGCCGCGATGAAGATGATGGTTCCCAGGTAGCTCATGTCGTTTCGCGCGGCGAACATGACGTTAAGGTTCTGGACAGCCCCGGTGAAGAGCACGAGACCGACGTGCACCACGATGAACGCGAAGAAGGCAAACAAAACGATGTTGTGAAGCCAGCGGATGGGGCGCTCGGGCAACACGCGATTGAGGCGAGGCGCATCCAGAGGCCACGCGGAGGACAGTCGCACGCCGGTGAGGATGGCGAGCGGGGCAAGCACGAACACCACTCCGAAGTACGCGAGCACCTGGAGGCTGTTGTAGGCGACCCAGGGGTCTTCGACGGGCCAGGTAAAAGTGAGGTACTGAATCAGCGCTGATGCCGCGTTGGGAATGACGTCCCAGGTGGTCGGCACGATCCTCACCCAGTGGCCGGTGGTGAACAGCAGCACAACATAGGCGGCACCGTTGAGCATCCAGAGGACGTCGACGGTGTTGTGCAGCCACACGTTGATTCCGATGCGGCGGGGAGGCTGACCAAGCACGCCGCGGCGCGGAATGACGAACGCGGGAGGGCGCTTTTTCGAGCGAATCGACAACGCCGTGCGAATGATGAGCATGAGGAACAGCATGTTGAGGAAGTGCGTCACGTTGAGCCACACCGGAATGCCCACGGGGGCATCGGGAGTCGGTGTAACGACCCCCGGATACCGGATCAGAAACTCCTGCACCGCGGGTTGCGCGCGCAACGTGAACGCGATGGCGCTCAGGGCAATTGCACTGAGCACAACCGCTAGCACCGCCCACAAAGCTCGACCTTTCCGACCGGCAGCGGGGGTTTCAGTGCTCACGAATTAGACGATACCGAAGGTTGAGAGCCCGCAACGTCGTGGCGTCACCTATCGTTGAGGATTGTGAACAGACCCCGCCGACCCGTTGCCGTTGAACCGAGCACATTCGACCTACTCGAGGGGGCGATGGACCCCGCTCTGCAACTGCAACTCGCACACGACACCGCGACGACCCTCGTTGCCCGAGTGCGCGACGACGGCACCGCGCTGGTCCTGCGTCGAATCCTTGACTACTCGCGCGACAACGGTTTAGGCGAAATTGCCGAACTGTGGGCCGCAGCCCCCGCCCATTCACTTCCCGGTGCGCTGTGGCGTTTGTACATCATTCACGCGAGCATCATCGCGGACCCCGACATTGCCGCTCACGCCTATCAACGCGGGGCCGACAACCTGAACTCTATTGACGAGGTCGTGGCGGGCGCTCGCCAACCCACGGGTCCCGACGACATTCGTGAACTGGCGGACGAGATTCTCGGTGGCGCGTTCACTGGGGATCTTGCTGATGCGCTCGATCGGGCGGCCGCGTATTGCCGCATTGAGGCCCACGGGGTGACGTCGATGATTGCCGGTACCGAGATTGGTTCCAGTGCGATGCTCGAACGTGCAGCAACGCTCGCCGATTTCGCCGCAGACTTGCAGGCGTGTGCACAGTTGTCCCGAAACAATCGGCTTTCGTGAAACGTTGATTTGTGGGTGCTCGTACACTGGAACAGTCGGGTCGTGCGGATTCCCCGGGTTCCATTAATAATGAGCCACCGCGAGTGGCAACGTGCCGAGAGGCGTAACCCACGGCCCGACACCCTTTAGGGTGCGGTGTGTGTTTCCACGGACACGAGCCGGAACCCTCGTCCGGATTGTGTGAGGTGGAAGACGGTGAAGTCGCCGGTTCCCAGTGACGCTGCACGGCAGACCTCGTCGGTTACCGTTCCGCCTGTCTGAGTGATGATTTCGCTCACGATTTGGGGAATCACCGGTCCGTGGGAACATAACACCGCGGGGACGCCTTTGCGGAACCGAGCGGCGATGAAGTCCGCGACGCGTTCGCCTTCTTTGGTCCACTTGTCCTGCGAAATCTTGCCCGACTCGCGGATCTCCATTCCGAGTTTGTAGGACAGCGGGGCGACGGTTTGCAGGCAACGGATGGCGGGCGAGGACAGAATCGCAGCTGGACCGAACGCCGCAAGCCCACCCGCGATGTCGCGGGACTGTTGCATCCCGACGGCCGTGAGCGGGCGCAGGGAGTCGTCGCCATCCCATTCGTCGTGGGGTGTGGCTTTGCCGTGCCGCGCGACAATCAGCGGGAACGTGTCCATCGAACCCGATTTCCACAGGGTTCGAACGGAGTCGACGAGTTCTCGGTCGTGCTCGTAGGTCAATGCGGCGATTGCCTTTTTCGCACTGAGCCACTCGAGGGCGAAAATCTCGTCATTCGACACGAATTTGGACTTGGCCTCGGCGACCGGGTCGACCTCTGCGGCCCAGTAGTGGACAATCTTGGGCTTGCCATTGGAGGCTTGAACATAGTTGACCGACCCGAGCGAAGGCCCCAGGTTGACCTTCAAGCCAGTCTCTTCGAAGACTTCGCGAACGGCGGTCTGGGGCAAGGTTTCCCCCGGATCGACTTTGC
>JAULYU010000210.1:0-4767 GCA_032117735.1 Microbacteriaceae bacterium | reverse complement strand
AAGATGTCCCCACCCAATGAAATGAGGTCGTCCATGAAAGTTCTCGTATTTGGTGCAGGTCGAATGGGCGCGATTCGCGTCGAAGACCTGGCCGCCGATCCTCGAGTGACCGAAGTCCTCGTCACCAATCGAAATCCGCAACGAGCAACGGACCTCGCGACACAATTCGGCGCCACCGCAGTTCCGTGGGAAACAGCAACGGGACCGATTGCGGACGCAGTCGTTGTCGCGGTCGGCACGGACGCGCACGACGCCGTTCTGACGGCCGTTTTACCGCAGGGGATTCCGGTCCTGTGTGAAAAGCCAATCGCTCAAACGCTCGACGCGACCGAAGCGGCCATCGCGCTCGCGGAGGCGAGCGGGTCACCGTTGCAGATTGGTTTCCAGCGACGATTCGACGAGCCGATACGCGCCGTGCACAGCGCGATTCACACCGGCGATATCGGCACCGTGTACTCGTTGACGATGACGGCTCATGACCACACCCCGAGCGCCCGCGAGTTCATCGCCGGAAGCGGGGGAATCTTTCGGGACATGCACGTACACGATTTTGACCTGGTTCGGTGGCTGACCGGCAGCGAGGTGGACCGAGTGTTCGCGACCAAGTCAGTTCGCGAACACCGCGACTACGCCGACTTCGACGACGCGGACGTCAGTTCCGTGGTTGCGGTGACGACCACGGGCGTCCAGGTCATCATCACGGGTACTCGGCACGACGCCCTCGGTCACGACATCCGGCTCGAGGCGTTTGGATCGAAGGATTCCATTTCGGCCGGACTGAACGCACGGACGCCGCTGCGGACAATCGAGGGCGACTTAGGGCTCAACACAAACCCCTACAGCGGCTTCGTCGATCGTTTTCGCGATTCGTTCCGCAACGAAACCCACGCATTCGTTTCCTTTGCCCTCGGGGAAATCGACAACCCGTGCCCGCCCGATTCGGCACTCGAGAGCCTCCGGATTGCTCTTGCCTGCGAAAAGTCCATCGAAACGGGCGCTGCGGTCCGGGTATCGGACGTTCGATAGAACATGCCACGCACTCGACCCACGATCCACGATGTTGCCTCGCGCGCGGGCATGTCGAAGTCCCTGGTGTCGTTAGCGTTGTCGGGCTCGCCGAAGGTGAGCGAAAAGAGCCGCGCCCGAATTGAACAAGCCGCCGCGGAACTCGGTTATCGGCCCAACGCCGCGGCCCGCAGTCTGTCCGTTCGGCGCAGTCGAACTATCGGGGTTCTCATTCTCGACCTTCACAATCCCGTCTTTGCCGAGATTCTCGACGGTGTCCAGACCGAGGTTCGGCAACACGGTTTCAGCACCATGTTGGTCACGGGCGGAGATAATCCAACTCTCGAACACGCCGAAATCGAGACACTGCGCGAGTTCCAGGTGGAGGGCCTGATTCTCATTTCGCATCGCCTGCCGACCGGCGTCCTTCGGTCCATCGCCGCCGATGTTCCCACGGTCGTCGTCACCCGCGACGACATCGTGGCTCCCGGAATGGACACCGTGAGTAATGACGACGTGGCGGGTGCGCGACTCGCCATCGACCACCTGGTCGGTTTGGGGCATGCGCGCATCGTGTATCTGAGCGGCGGAGACAACCCAGTGTCCCACCTGCGGGCGTCGGGGTACGCGGCCGCAATGACCGCTCACGGGCTCGCCGAGCACATTCGGATTGTTTCGGGGGGACTCACTGACGCAACCGGCTATCGCGCCGCCGAAGCCGCGTTGGAAGTCAACCCGACCGCGCTTTTTGTCGCAAATGACATCGCCGCGATTGGCGCGATTGCCGCAATCGAAAACGCCGGAATGCGGGTCCCCGAGGACATTTCGGTCATCGGTTACGACGGCATCAGCCTGGGGGCGCTTCGTCGAATCAACCTCACCACCATCGCGCAACCTCTGGCGGAACTCGGACGACGAGCAGCCGAGCGAATTCTGCACCGAATCGCGAATTCCGGCATCGAGTCCCACCGAGATCACCTCGCTGCGGAACTTCGGGTGCGGGGAACGACCGGACCTGTGTCCCCTAACCCGAGTTAGCCGCGGCCCATTCCCGGAACCAGGTCAAACAGTCGGGGTTCGCGAGAGACGACGTGTCCCGTTCCGTTCTGCGGGTAAGAATGTCCGCAACCGCCAACTCCGTCATCTTTCCGCTTCGTGTCACCGGCAACTCGGGAGTCGCAACAATGAGCGACGGTACGTGACGCGGACTGGCTTGGGTTCGGAGCGTCCGCCGAATCAGGTCGTCGCGCGGGGAATCAAGATCCCCGTCCAACACCAGGAAGAGCACAATTCGCGTGTCGTCCGCGAACGGTTGTTCGATTGCCATCGCGCCGTGAATTCCGGGAAGAGCGAGAACGACCCGATAGATTTCGGCGGTTCCGATTCGCACACCCTTGACGTTGAGGGTCGCATCCAACCGTCCGAGAATTTCGAAACCGCCGCTCGGTGTCCGGCGGGCGTAGTCGCCGTGCGCCCAGATCCCCGGGAACCGATCAAAGTAAGCGCCGTGACGGCGTGAACCGTCCGCGTCACCCCAAAACCGGAGCGGAACGGTGGGGAACGGGGTTCGACAAACGAGTTCGCCGTCCTCGCCCACCTCGGCCTCGGCCCCGTCGGACCGCAGCACCGTGACATCGAGACCGAGTGCGGGTCCCTGGATTTCACCTCTCACTACTGGCTCAGTGGCGACGCCCAACACCAAGCACCCGCACAGGTCGGTTCCGCCCGCGATGGAGGCGACGGCGACGGACGGCGACACCTCGGCGGCGACCCAGTCGTATCCGCTCGCGGCGAGCGGCGACCCTGTCGACGCGATTGTCCGGAGCGCCGACAGTTCGTGAGTGTTGCGGGGCGAGAGTTCTGACCGACGCCAGGTGTCAATCAGGGCGGCGGACACCCCGAGGAACGTAAGCCGTTCGCTGCTCGCAACCGACCACAGGTGGTCGATATCGGGGTAGCCGGGGCTGCCGTCAACAAGGACAATCGTCGCCCCGCGACCCAAGCCGCAGACGAGCCAGTTCCACATCATCCAGCCACACGTTGTCGCATACATAACGCGGTCATCCGGGCGGATGTCGAGGTGGTAGCCCTGTTCGCTCAGCACCTTGAGGAGCACACCTCCGGCAGAATGGACGATGCACTTCGGGCGTCCGGTCGTCCCACTGGAAAACAAGATGAAACCGGGGTGGTCGAAGGGCAGCAACTGGGGATTCAGCGGCGCACCCCGGTGGGGATTCAACCATTCTTCCCAGGCGGTGTGAGAGTCGCTCGAACCGATGACGACGAGGGTTGTCACTGTCGGCAATTCGCTCGCAACCTGGTTGACTGCGTCGGCGAGGTCAAACAGTTTGCCGCCGTATCGGTACGTGCTCGCAACGAGCAGAACGGTCGGTTCGATTTGGGCGAACCGATCGACCAGCGCGGCCGGGCCAAAGTCGGTGGACGCGGTGCTGACGACGGCGCCGATGGTCAAGGCACCGAGGGCAAAGATCACGGTCTCGGAAACATTGGGTGTCCACGCGGCGACGCGGTCGCCGGACACGACTCCGCTAGCGCGGAGCGCCGCCGCACACGCCGCCACCTCGGCTCTCAATTCGGCGCGTGTGAGTGATCGGCGGGGAGCGTCTTCCGCGAGCGAGACGAGTACCTCGTCGTCGGGTTCGCCGGCCACAAGAGTGTTGACGATGTTGAGACGCGCGTCCGGATACCAGCGTTTTACCTCGAAACTCGTGCCGTCAGATGTCCGTGCGCCGATGTCACCCTGAACCCCCAGATCGGTCCATGCTTCGCTCCAAAAACTATCGGGGAGCTGAATCGACCACCGGTGCAGTTCACGAAAGTCGGCGAAACCGTGGCGGTCGATCATCGTCTGCATCAGCATGGGCACATACTATCGGGGCGCTTCGGGGCGGAATCAGTCCCACTCAATCCAGCAGTACCACGCCACGACACTTCGATACGGGGCGAAACGATGCCCCTCCGCGTGAAGATCCGCGGGGCTGATCTGCTCGGCGAGAGCATAGATTTTTTCCCAGCCGCGGCGAAAGCCGAGGTCCCCCGTCGGCCACACATCGAGCCGCCCGAGTCGATTCATGAGGAACATGTCGACGGTCCACGGCCCAATTCCCCACAGCGCGTTCAGCTGAGTGGACACAGTGTCGTCATCATCCACCAGGTGCAGGGTCTCAAAGTCAATTCGGCCGCTGGTCGATGCCTCCGCGAGGCCCAGAACGGTTCGCGTTTTGGAACCGGATAACCCGCAGTCGCGCACCCCGCCGGTTCCGAGAGACGATACCCGTTCCGGTGTCACGACACCTCCGGCGGCATCCTGCAGCCGATGAAAAATTGTGTCGGCGGCTTTCACCGATACCTGTTGCGCAATCACCGACTCGACGAGAGACTCGAAATTACTGGACGTTTCCGGGATGACGCCCAGGTCGCAGAGCGGATGCGAACGAATCACCTCGGCCAGTCGAGCGTCGCGCGACGCGAGCTCGTCGACGATTGTGGTCATGGGAACGGGGTGCGGCCACATGTCTCTAATTTACGCGAGCGGTCGGAGTGGAATTGTCACCGTCGCCGCTCAATGGTCCACTTGCTAGACCCGCGCGAGGTTCGCAATGTCTTCGGTAAACGCCTCGGCCACTTCGGCCGAAACCGTGGTCTTGGTTTGCTCAATCGCGCTCAGATAGTTGGACATCGATGGACCCGATTCATCTCGAGCATTGCGACCCTGATCGAGCATCGCCGACTCGAAGGCGC
>JAULYU010000209.1:0-10380 GCA_032117735.1 Microbacteriaceae bacterium | reverse complement strand
CACGTCGCCGTTCAACGGCGACATTGTCGGCGAGGTCGCACTCGCACGACCCGCAGACGCCACCCTCGCGATCGACGCCGCGGTTCGCGGTTTTGAGGTGTGGCGACGGACTCCCGCACACGCGCGTTTCGCGATTTTGACGCGCGCCGCACAGCTTGCGGACGAACGGGCCGAGGACATGGCGCAGATCATGTCCCGCGAGAACGGGAAGTCGCTGGTCGAGTCGCGCGGTGAAGCCGGGCGTTCCGGCGACATTATTCGGCTCGCCGCGTTCGAGGGTTCGCAGTTGTACGGCGAATCCCTGCCGCTCGACGCCAATCGCGGCACCGGTTTCGACAAAATCGGTTTCACCATTCGCCAACCGGTCGGCGTCGTCGTCGCGATTTCGCCCTTCAATTACCCCGCGCTTCTCGTGCTGCACAAAATCGCCCCGGCGCTCGCGGCCGGGAACGCCGTCGTTCTCAAGCCGGCGCGAGCCACACCGCTCACCGCTCTCGCCGTCGCCCAGTGCTTCCTCGATGCGGGGCTCCCCGCCGGAGTGCTCAACGTCATCACCGGCGGTGGGTCCGACATCGGTGATGCGCTCGTGCGCGATCCCCGTGTCCGCAAGATTTCGTTCACCGGGTCAACCGTGGTCGGCGAACACATCGCCTCGGTCGCGGGAATCAAAAAGCTCTCGCTCGAACTCGGCGCGTCCGGCCCCGTCATCGTGATGGACGACGCCGACATCGAGGCCGCCGCCGCATCCATTGCACTGGGCGGTTACATCAACGCGGGACAGGTGTGCATCTCGGCCCAGCGCATCATCGTGTCCGACAACGTCCTCGGCGATTTTCTCGACGCGTTGAAGCCGAAGGTCGAAGCGATTCGGGTGGGCGACCCGCTCGCCGACGGAATCAACGTCGGAAGCCTCATTTCGCGGGTCGAAGCGGACCGCGTCATGGCCTCCATCAGCCAGGCCGTGTCGAGCGGTGCGACCCTCGTCACCGGCGGACAGCAGGACGGAACCGTCATCACCCCGACCATCGTGGCCGACGTTGACCCGTATTCGCCGTTCGCGCAGGACGAGTTGTTCGGACCCGCCGTCGCCGTGAGCACCGCGCGCGACCTCGCGCACGCCATCGAACTCGCCAATTCCACCGCCTACGGTCTCGGCGCAGGGATTTTCACCAACAACCTGGCCAGTTCGATCCGCGCCATCCGCGAAATCGAATCAGGGGTCGTTCACGTCAACTGGACGCAACTGTGGCGCGCCGACCTCATGCCCTACGGCGGATTCAAGTCGAGCGGCATCGGTAAAGAAGGACCGCGCTCGGCGGTGGACGAAATGACGGAAATCAAAACGGTGATTCTGCATGGAACACCGTGGGACAACTAACCAGGAGAATCATGGCCAGTACGAAGGGCACTATTCGCTTGACCGTCGCCCAGGCGATCGTCAAATACATCGCCGCGCAGTACAGCGTCACCGACGGGGTTCGCGTTCGGTTCATCCCCGCCGCCCTCGGTATTTTCGGACACGGGAACGTTGCGGGGCTTGGGCAGGCGCTCGACGAACACAACGACGACCTGCCGTTCGTTCAGGGTCGCCACGAACAAGCTCTCGCCCACGCGGCGATTGCGTTCGCCAAGGCGTCACGCCGGCGCCAGACCCTCGCAGTGACCGCGTCGATCGGCCCGGGCGCGCTCAACATGGTGACCGCCGCCGGACTCGCCACTGTCAACCGCCTCCCCGTCCTGTTGTTGCCCGGAGACATCTATGCCACCCGCCGGCAGGGTCCCGTGCTTCAGCAGTTGGAAGACCCGACCGCGCCCGACGTGTCGGTCAACGACGCGTTTCGGCCCGTCTCGCGGTTCTTCGACCGCATCACCCGTCCCGAACAGATCCTCACGAGCCTTCCGCGGGCGTTTCGAGTGCTCGCGAATCCCGTCGAAACGGGAGCTGTCGTCGTGTCGTTACCCCAGGACATCCAATCCCACGCGTTTGATTACCCGGTCGAGTTTTTCGCCGAGCGCGATTGGAAAATCCGCCGACCCGAACCCGAGGCGGACGATGTCACGCGCGTTGCGGAGATTCTTCGGAAGGCGCAGAAACCCCTGATTATCGCGGGAGGCGGCGTGATTTATTCGGACGCGACCGCCGCGCTGGAGAAATTTGCTGACGCCACCGGAATCCCCGTCGCCGAAACCTTCGGCGGCAAGGGCGCGATTCAGAACCCGGGACCCTGGCACGTCTGGGGGATCGGATTGGAGGGCTCACCCGAAACGAACCGACTGGTCGAACAAGCCGACGTGATTTTCCACATCGGAACGCGCCTGACCGACTTCGCAACCGGCTCACAGTCGCTGTTTCAGAACCCGGACGTGAAATTCGTTTCGCTCAATGTGAGCGAATTCGACGGCGTCAAACAGGGCGCGGCCACCATCGTCGCCGACGCCCGAAAGGGACTCGAGGCCCTGTTCACGGAACTCGGTCCACACCGCGTTCCACCACCGTGGTCCGCCGAAGTCTCAAAGCGACAAACGGCCTGGCGCGCAGCGCGCGACGCGGCCATCGATCCGGACGTCCTCTTCCCAACCTCGACCGCTACCGACCCCGACGGAACGGACGCGGTCATCACGCAGGGGCAGCTTCTGGGAGTCCTCCAGGAACACGCGCGCGCCGGCGACACGCTTATTGCGGGCGCGGGCGGCCCTCCGGGTGACGTCCAGAAAGTGTGGGACGCGTCGGACGGTCGTTTCGCGCACCTCGAATTCGGTTTCTCGTGCATGGGTTACGAGCTGCCCGCGGCGATCGGTGTTCGATTCGCGGACCCCGACCCCGCGCACCGCGTGACGACGTTTATCGGCGACGGCACCTTCCTCATGTCGCCGACCGAAATCGTGACCGCCGCGCAAGAAGGCCTGCCCATCACCATCGTGATTTCCGAAAACCACGGGTATCAGGTCATCCGGCGCCTTCAGATGTGGCGCGTCGGGCACCACTTCGGAAACGAGTTCCGTTACCGCGAACCGTCGACCAACATCGCCCAGCCGACCAAAACCCCCGCCCCGAGAATGGAGGGCGCCTACCTCGACGTCGACCTCGTCGCGATTGCGAGCGGGCTCGGGGCTCGCGCCCAGCGGGTTCGAACCGCAGACGAGTTCCGACAAGCGCTGAACGACACCCGCGATGAAACCCGTCCCGTCGTCATCGTGGTGGCCACCATCCCCCACGCCAACCTGCCCGGATCGAACGTCTGGTGGGACGTCGCGCCGGCCGAGGTGTCCGACCAACCGTGGTTGGCCGCGGCGCGCGACGAATACGCGGCCGGGCTGAAAAATCAGAAGTGGCACGGCTAAGTCCATGACGAATCCTCTCGACCGCGGAAAGTTTCGCGAGCGCCTCCAGAGTCGTGAACTCACGGTCGGAACGTTTCTCGGCCTCGGTTCGCCGCTCGCCGCCGAGGTCGCGGCAGCGGCCGGGGTCGACTGGGTACTCGTCGACTGCGAACACGGTGCCGCGGGGGACGACGTTGTGTCGCCGACCGTGATTGCCGCGAGCGCCTATGGCGTCCCCGCTCTGGTTCGGGTCGAATCCGCCGACCGCATCCGAATTGGTCGCGCACTCGATGCGGGCGCTGCGGGAATCATGGTTCCGCGCGTCACCGGGTTGGACGAGGCGAGGGAAGCGATCGCGCACTTTTTCTACCCACCCCGCGGCGACCGCGGCGTCGCCACGTACAACCGCGCCAATCAGTGGGGGGCGGACCTGGACGCACTCGACGGGGCGGTCCACGCCTGCGCCATCGTGCAGATCGAGACCCGAGGAGCGCTCGACGCCGTTGCCGACATCGCCGCTCTCGACGGTGTTGACCTCGTGTTCGTCGGACCACTGGACCTCAGTTACGCACTCGGTTGCCCCCGTCAGTACGACCACCCCGACTTCCTCGCCGCGCTAGGCGCCGTGGTTGCGGCGGCGTCCGCGGCGGGCATCCCAGCGGGAATATTGGCACCCGATGCCGAGTCGGCGGCGCGCCACATCGACCGCGGCTTCCGGTTCATCGCGCTGTCCTCCGATTCGGTTCTTCTGTCCACCGCCATTCGCAGCAACCTCGACATCGTGAGGGGAACGCGCCCGTGATCGTGGTCGCGTCACTCGGTGCCGCGCACGCGGTTCGATAGGGCTTTCCTGTGGCTATTGTCGTTGGACTCGGGCCGGTCGAGGAGTCTATTGTTGCCCCGATCCTGGGGGAGTCGCATCAACTCGTCAACAATCCCACCGCGGCAGACCTGACCAGCGCGGTCGGAGCAATTGTTCGCGGCAACGTGACCGTGGACCGCGCGATGTTTGACGCGATGCCCAATCTGCGGGTTCTCGCTCGGACCGGGGTTGGAACGGAACGCGTGGACCTCGACGTCGCCCGCGAACGCGGAATCCCTGTCGTCATTACGCCCGGCAGCAATACGAACGCCGTGGCCGAGGGTGTGTTGGCGATGATGTTGTACCTGACCAAGAACCTCGCGCAACTGACCGAACTGGTGCGGGACAACCGCTGGAATGAGCGCGATTCGTTGCCGCTCGGGGACATCGAAGGAGCGACCGTCGGAATCGTCGGCTGGGGGCGGATTGGCAGGCGGCTCGCCACCCTGGTCGATGCTCTCGGAGGTACGGTTCGCGCGTTCGACCCGCTCGCTGACATCCCCGATCACATTCGAGCCGATACGCTGCCCGAGTTACTCGCGGTCAGTGATTTCGTGTCACTTCACGCACCCCTGCTGGACACGACCCGTCACCTCCTCAACGACGAGACGCTGTCGCAGGTGAAAGAAGGCTGCGTCCTCATCAATTGTGCGCGCGGGCCTCTCGTCGACCTCGACGCCGTCCACCGCGCACTCACCGCCGGCCGGCTCGGCGGGGTCGGTCTCGACGTGTTCGACGACGAACCCACCGGTTACCACCCGATCATGGCTGACCCGCGTGTCGTCATGACCCCGCACGTGATGGGGTTGAGCCGCAAGGCGGCCGCTCAGACGTTTGCCGATGCCGCCCGCGGAGTTCGTGCGGTGTTGGACGGGCGCGCGCCCGACGCGACCGCCTAGGTTCCGAGTTTCGCCAACAGTCGATTCATCGCGATGAGCGCTCCGCCCAGGACCGCGGGGATTCCGCCGCCGGGGTGAACGGATGCGCCAACCCGCCACAACCAGGGTCGCAGCGGCGAGTTGTAGGCGGGCGAGTGGAACGGTCCGCTCTGCCACCACGGGTGGCCCTCGCCGTAGAGCGCACCACCCACCGCGCCGAAACCCGCGAAGTATTCCGGATGCAACACGGTGTGGTCGGTGATCATGTCACCGAGTTGACGCGGTAGCCCCATCACCTCGCTGATTCGGCGCATTTCGCGCTGCACCCATTCGTGTTCGATTCCGTAACGCTTTCCGTCTGGAGGTGCAGTGAGGAGTATGGCCGCGGTGGGTCGCGTGTTCGGATAGATCTGTCCCGCGCGGTAGTAGTTGAGGAACGCCATGGTCTGCTTCGGCAGGGTCTTGGTGCGAATGCTCTCGTACAGATCGGCGGGATCGTCGGGCATGATCACCGAATGCGTAACGACGTCGCCCGGCAGTTCCTCGTCCAACACGGCAAAGACCGCAATCCCCGAGCACGACAGTGCGGTCGGGGTTCGGGGGCGACGCCCCAGCAATCCCTCCAGCACATCCGCGTCGAGCCCGCTCACGACAGTGTCCGGCGTGTACTCCGCGGTGTCGGTGACGACGCGACCGCGCGACACCGACGTGACACGTTCGCCGAGTCGAATGGTCGCCCCCGATTCGGTCGCGAGTCGCGCGAGCATCTGCGGGATTTCGTTGACACCACCGGTGGGAACCCACACACCGTCGGTCGACATGACGGCGGGCATCGTCGCGAACAGGGCGAGCGTCTTTGCGGGAGCGACTCCGGCGTTGAGCGTGTGAATCGAGATGACTTCGCGCAGGTTTTCCGGCATCCAGTCGAGCCCGTTCAAGTACCGCTCGGTGTTGAGTCGCGTCCCGTAGTGGCGAAAGAGTCCGGCCGCGGCGGGATAGATTGCCGAATCCCACGGGTCGTTCGTCAACATCGTGGTGATGTTGTGACCCAACGGCCCGTGCTCGGCCTCGAATCGGTCCCAGGCGGGCTTCCAGGGATGCCCGGCTTCGACGGGCAGATTCGCCACATCGCCGCGAAAGAAATAGCGTCCGACTTCGGGAAGGCGCTGCAGGTCGAGCGGAGCGATGTCGCGCGCCTTTCGCGCGCCCGGCAGTCCGATCTCGTCGAACCGGTCGAGAATCTTGTCAATCGCCGCGGGGAAGGTGACGAGCGAGGGTCCCGTGTCGATGCGCTGCCCCGCCACATCGATCCGGCGGCTCTTGCCGCCAATCCACTCGTTGCGGTCGAGAACGGTCACCTCGTGACCAGCTCGAGCGAGTAGAGCGGCCGAGGTGAGTCCGCCGAGCCCCGCTCCGATGACGACGATGCGTCGTGGGGTCACGGATACAGCCCGAGGGTGATACCGGTGACGAGTTGCACCCCGGCGACTGCGCCCGCGACATACGGGAACGCGACCGAGTACTTGTACAGGCGCTTCGCCTCGGAACTCGTCGGGGTTCGCCAGTTCGCGAGAAGCAACCACCCCGAAATGAGCCCGGACACGATGGCGACGGGCAGGTTGACCAGGGCGAAGGCGACCGTGGACACGACCCACCACGAACCAGACCAGATGAGCGATCCCTTGACCCCGAACTTCACCGCGGTCGTAACGATTCCCGCCGAGGCGTCTTCGTCGATGTCCTGAATTGCGTCGTAGACGTGCTTGGCCATGCTCCAGGCCATGAGACCGATGACGGCCGGCCACATTGGTTCGATACCGAGCGCGAGCGGGACGAAGGCGAGGGGGAACGCGTAATCGGCGTTACTGACCGAATCCCACACCGGGCGGGCTTTGAAGCGCAGCGGGGTGGACGAGTACTGCCAGAACGAGAACGCGTAGGCGAGCATCCACACGAACGCGGCGGGAGGAACGGTGATGACGAAGTACACGAGGAAGGGCACGTTGAGGACAACGACGCCCCAGTTGATCATTCGAACCTCGGACGGTTTGATCTTGGCGCCGCCAAATCCGCCCTTGCGGTCGTTCTCGGCGTCGGTGTCCTGGTCGTAAATGTCGTTGATGCCGTAGATCAACAGGTTGAACGGCAGGGTCACCCAGATGAGGATCGGCAGGATTTCCCACGTCCACAGGAACCCGGCCAACCACATTCCGACGATGGTCGTGCCGATCGTGTTGATCCACAAAACCGGACGGGAGATTTCAATAAGTCGACGAATCACAATGCCCACTCTAACTTCCGCGCGCGTGCACAGAGCCGAGTGGGCATTGGAATTGTCGTTAGACGAGGTTGTCGAGGTGGGGGTCTCCGAGGCGCGTGGGGACCATGACCGCCTGAATCTCGGCGCGGTTGAGCAGATCCGTCATGCGGCGCTGGCGCTGCTTGGGGATGAGTGTCACCACGGTTCCGGTCTTTCCCGCCCGACCCGTGCGGCCCGAACGGTGCAGATATGTCTTGTACTCGTCCGGCGCATCGGCCTGAATGACCAGGTCGATGTCGTCCACGTGAATTCCACGAGCAGCGACATCGGTTGCGACAAGAACGCTGACGCGGCCGGTCGTGAGGCGCTCGAGGTTTCGCGTACGACGGGACTGATTGAGGTCACCGTGCAGACTGGTCGCCGGAATCCCCGCGTCTTCGAGCTCGTCCGCGAGTTGTTCGGCATACGCACGGGTGCGCGTGAAGACGAGGGTCTTTCCGTCACGACGAACGAGGTGCTCGATGAGCGGGATTTTGTCGCGGTGGTCAATGATGAACACGCGGTGGTCGATCATCGACGACGACTGGTCTTCGCCGGCGACCTCGTGAATCGCGGGCTCCGGCAGGAACTCGTCAATAATCGCGGCCACGCCCTTGTCGAGGGTGGCAGAGAACAGCAAGCGCTGTCCGCCCTCGGCGGTGTCCCGAAGGATGCGCTGCACGGGCTCGAGGAATCCGAGGTCGCACATGTGGTCGGCCTCGTCGAGAACCGTGATCTGGATCTGCGACAGGTCGATGTGGCGCTGACGAGCGAGGTCTTCGAGACGACCCGGCGTGGCGATGACGATGTCGACGCCGCGACGGAGGCTCATCACCTGCGAACCCTGCGGAACACCACCGACGATGGTCATCGTGAAGAGACCGACGGATTTCGCGATCGGCATGACCGTTCGGTTGATCTGCATCGCCAATTCGCGGGTCGGTGCGAGAATCAGTGCGCGCGGACCGCGCCCCTGGCTGCGCTTTTTTCCGCCGCCGTTGGCCATGAGCAACTCGACAAGCGGAGCACCGAACGCGATGGTCTTTCCGGAACCCGTGCGTCCGCGTCCGAGGACGTCACGACCCGCGAGAACATCCGGAATGGTCGCGGCCTGAATCGGGAAGGGTGCAATCGCACCGAGTTCGAGCAGAGCGGTTTCGATGTTGCGCCCGAGTCCGAGGTCGCCGAAGGTGACTCCGTCGACGTCTTCCGCCGTGGTGGCCATCGCTTGCAGGCGATCGAGCACAATGTCGTCACCGGGCTCGTAGAACGTCTTCTCGTCGCGCGACGGATAGAAATCCGAGTCGCGGCGGGCGGGACGCTCGTCGCGAGCGAAACGGTCGTTACGCGGAGCGCGGTCATCCCGTGCCGGACGGTCGTTGCGAACGGGACGCGAGTCACGCGAGAAGCGATCGGTCCGCGGGGCGCGGTCGTCTCGGACGGGGCGACGGTCATCGCGTGCGGGGCGATCATCACGTGCGGGGCGATCATCACGTGCGGGACGACGGTCATCGCGAGCGGGACGGGTATCACGCGAGAAGCGGTCGGTCCGCGGGGCGCGGTCATCCCGCGCAGGGCGATCATCCCGAACGGGACGCGAATCCCGTGCCGGACGGTCGTCGCGGCGCTCGTCACGAGTCGTGCGAACGGGACGGTCAAACTTGCTCTTGGCATCGACGTGGCGTCCTTCGCGAACCGGTCGACCATCTCGGAAGGCGAACTCGTTGCGCGGAGCACGATCAGCCCGGTCCGCTCGAGGAGCTCGGTCATCGCGCGCGGGGCGGTCGGCACGCGCCGGACGGTCATCGCGAACCGGACGGTCGTCGCGAGACGCGCGAGCGGGTCGCGCCGGTCCAGCGGTCGAGTCCGGCCGACCGAATCGGCTCTTTTTCTTCGCCGCGGCTTCGCGCGGATCGAAGTTCTTTCCGCGGCGAGCCGCGGGTGGGGTGTTCGTAGGCATCAGAATGCTTCCTGGCTTGTACAAATCTCATGGCGGCACACAGCAGTGCCGTACGAAATCGATCAATCAGTGACCGGGTTCGATTCACAAGTGGGGTCCATTGCCAACAGGATGTTGTCAACCCGACTCGGAACCTATACAAACCACACAAATTCGCAGAAATTCATCTGCAAGTCCTGAGCCGACTGTCCCACCCTAACAGGAATTCCCCGGATTACGCCCGTCCTATGCTGTAGTTCATGACAACGCAGAAAAATCGCTGGCTCGCCCTCCTCTTTGTGAGCCTCGCCGTGGCGCTGGTGATCGTCGATTCCACCATCATCAATGTGGCGATTCCGGCCATTGTGGTCGACCTCGATGCGTCGTCGACCGACGTCCAG
This sequence comes from Microbacteriaceae bacterium, assembly GCA_032117735.1. Lineage (GTDB taxonomy): Bacteria > Actinomycetota > Actinomycetes > Actinomycetales > Microbacteriaceae > MWH-TA3. Next base: position 680 of record JAULYU010000209.1, on the reverse strand, counting down.
TGGATCCAGGAGGCCTACACCCTGGTGTTCGCCGCACTGCTGCTGGTTTTCGGAGCACTCGCCGACAAGTGGGGCCGCCGGTCGATGTTGATCATCGGTCTCGCGTTCTTCACTGTCTCGTCGATTTTCGCCGCGACGTCCGATACCGCCGGGGCGCTCATCGCCTGGCGCGTGATTCAGGGAATCGGTGGGGCGATGGTTCTGCCCACCACCCTGTCCATCGTCAACGCCACCTTTCAGGGCAAAGAGCGCGGCATCGCGTTCGCCGTGTGGGGTTCGACAATCGGTGGAATGGTCGCCGTCGGGCCGCTTTTGGGCGGTTGGCTGACGACCGAGTTCTCGTGGAACTGGGCGTTCGGAATCAACATTCCACTCGGAGTTCTCATCGCCGTCGGTGTGTTCCTGTTCGTGACGGAATCGAAAGACGTCGAACACGCCCGTCCGATCGACTGGGTCGGGGCCGCACTGTCGGTCGTTGCGAGCGGAAGCCTCGTGTTCGGGCTCATCGAAGGCCGCAACTTCGGTTGGTGGACGGTCAACACGCCGTTCATCGTCGGTGACTGGCAGTGGCCGTTCGAACTGTCCGTCGTCCCCGTGTCCTTTGCGGTGACCGTGGTCACGATTGTCGCGTACATCCTTCACGGGCGCAGTCGCCAAAAGGCCGGTAAATCGACACTCAT
>JAULYU010000208.1:0-2070 GCA_032117735.1 Microbacteriaceae bacterium | reverse complement strand
ATCGTTCGAGCAGGGGCGCGATGCGCAACTGGTCCGGCCCGATTCCATCAATGGGGCTGATTGCGCCGCCCAGCACGTGGTACAGACCCGCGAATTCTCGGGTGCGTTCAATCGCGACGACGTCTTTCGCCTCTTCGACCACACAAATCTGGTCCCGACGACGCCGCGGGTCCCGACAAATCGCACACTCGACATCCTGTGAAATGTTTCCACAGACCGCGCAGAACCTCACGCTCGCGCGTACAGTGTGCAAGAGTTCGGCGAGGCGTGTCGGGTCAAAGGACTCGGTTTGAATGATGTGGAACGCGATGCGTTGTGCCGATTTCGGACCGATCCCGGGAAGGCGCCCGAATTCGTCGATCAGTTCCTGCAGAATTCCTTCGTACATTCTCAGTCTTTTTCCGGGTCCGATAGGGCGTCGAAGATTGAGAGGCCATCATCGGTTGGCGCAGAACGGTTGACCGGCGTGGTTGGGTCGACGAGGGTGGCGACCAGTTTCGCGCCCAGAACATCGCGCACCACCGACTCGCCCCGCTGTTCATCATCGGGGTTCGGTGCTGATTGCGCTGCTGGTTCGGTTGCTGGCGCAGTCTCGGGAGCCACCGGTTGCATCTTGGTCGTCGGGGCATCGTCCGCGATCGCCGTTTCCGGAACGGACGGTGCCGGGGTCACCGATTCACCGGTGGCGGGGGGCGTTGCGGTTGCGGGTGCTGCGGTGGCAACTCCCGCCATTCCCACGCGCGGTACGAACCGAAGTCGAACTCCGAGGGCGCCGACAATCGCCTCGCGCAGGTCCTCGTAAACCGCCGGACCACTCGCGGGTTTTTCCTTGAAGCGTTGGACCCACAGCGGGTCGGCGAACTCGAGTGTGAGAACATCGCCCTCGAGCGACGCCGGGCGCGCCGAGTTGATGACCAGCCACGACCCTTTCGAGGGTTGCAGTTCTTCCAGGATGGCGGGCCACACCTCGATCAGTTCGGCGAGAGACCCGGCCGCGGCTACGGGGTTTGGCGGCGTCGAGTCGGCCGCAACCACCGGAGCGGCAACCACCGGAGCGGCAACCACCGGAGCAGCAACGGTTCGAGTTTCAGCCCGGCCGTCCGACAACTCCGTCAACAATCGCGCGACCATGAGCTCGAGGTGAATGCGCGGTGGCGTCGTACCCGTCATTCCAGTCAGAGCAGTGTTCACGATGTCGGCCGCTCGCGAGAGCGCCGGTCCGCCGAACAATTCGGCGAGAGCAGACATCCGAACGATTTCGTCCTGCGGAATGCCCCGCAGCACTGCTGCGGCACCGGTTCCCGTCGCATTCACGATGACGAGATCCCGGAAGCGTTCGAGGACGTCCTCGACGAAACGGCGGGGATCATTTCCGGTCTGAATGACGCGGTCAATCGCGGAAAAAGCGTGAGCGGCATCCGCCCGACCAATCGCCTCGATGCTCTCGTCAAGAAGTTCGCCCGGGGTGTACCCGAGGAGGTTGTTGGTGCGCTCTCGGGTGACAACGCCGTTGTCGGATCCCGCGATGATTTGGTCGAGCAACGAGAGAGTGTCCCGCACCGATCCCCCGCCGGCGCGGATCACGAGTGGCAGAACGCCGTCCTCGACGGTGACCTTTTCCTGGACACACAGGTCCGCCACGTAGTCGAGCATGACGGCCGGGGGGACAAGACGGAACGGATAGTGGTGGGTGCGCGACCGAATGGTCCCGATCACTTTTTCGGGTTCAGTTGTCGCAAAAATGAACTTGACGTGTTCCGGCGGTTCTTCCACGATTTTGAGCAGAGCATTGAACCCCTGTTGGGTGACCATGTGGGCTTCATCGAGAATGAAAATCTTGTACCTATCGCGCGCGGGGGCAAAGCCGGCTCGTTCGCGCAGTTCGCGGGCATCATCGACGCCGTTGTGGCTTGCGGCGTCGATTTCGACGACGTCGAGCGACCCCGAACCGTCTCGGGACAGTTCAACACAGCTGTCGCACTGTCCGCACGGTGTGTCGGTCGGGCCTTCGGCACAATTGAGACACCGCGCGAGGATTCGCGCGGACGTCGTTTTCCCGCAACCGCGCGG
>JAULYU010000207.1:0-4901 GCA_032117735.1 Microbacteriaceae bacterium | reverse complement strand
GCGCGCTCACCCACCCCGACCTCACGGTGCTCGCCACCGAACGTGTGCTTATTCCCATTGACGAGGTGCGGGAACTGGTAGAGACCTCCTATCGCTCGCCGGTGGCGTCCTCGTGGCGGATCATCATTATCGAAGACGCTGACCGAATGGCGGAACGCACGTCTAACGTGTTGCTCAAAGCGCTCGAAGAGCCCGCCGCGCGCACCATTTGGATTCTCTGTGCGCCGAGCGAGGCCGACGTCATCCCGACCATTCGCTCGCGCGTTCGCAGCGTGCGGATTGGTGTTCCCCCCGTCGCTGACATCGCCGCGATGCTCGTCGCCCGTGACGGTGTTGACCCGGTGATCGCGGAACAATCGGCGCGTCACGCTCAGAGCCACATCGGCATGGCGCGGCGCCTTGCCACGTCCGCCGACGCCCGCGAGCGACGAGCCCGCAGCCTCTCGCTCGTGTTGGGAATTCGTCTGGTGTCCGACGCGGTTAACACGGCGGCGGAAATCGTGGCCCTCGCCACTGATGACGCGAAGGCGTACACCGAAGTTCGTGATGACACCGAGCGTGCCGAATTCCTTCAGTCGCTGGGGCTCGCCCCCGGCGAAGCTGTGCCGATCGGTCTTCGTCCTCAACTGAAGGTCCTCGAAGAAAACCAAAAGCGTCGCGCGACCCGTTCGCTGCGCGACGGTGTGGACCGCGTCCTGACCGACCTCGAATCGCTGTTCCGCGACGTCTTGGTTGTGTCACTGGGCGGAAACGTACCCCTCACCAATTCCGAGTTCAGCAACGAGATTTCCCTCTGGCTCGAGCGTCACGATGCCGCGCACGCGGTCCACCTGCTCGACGCGATCGACACGGCTCGAAAGCGAATGGAACGTAACGTCACGCCGCTGTTGGCGCTCGAGGCGTTATTCGTGGAAACGAGCGGTGTCGCCACAACACCTCGCTAGCGTCGTGTACCTAATTCCGCGGCGAGCGCCTTGGCGCGGGCACGCACCTCGTCGCTGATTGAAAACTTGCCCGGGTGAATCTTTTCGATGCGGTTGTCGATTCTCCAGATGATTTGAATCTGCCCATAAATGTTGTTCGAGAGTTCCTCCAACAATTTTTTGAAATCGGAGTTTGGCCATTCGAATTGTTCGAGCCAGTCATTGCAATAGGTCGTCATTCGTGTAAGTGGCTCGGCAAAGGGGGAATTTGGCAGAAGGTTTTTCCGAGCGCCCTGAATCATGTCGCGCAGGGCAAAAACGGAAAGTTTCGACCACTTGGCGTCTAGTTTGGGTTTGTTGTTGAGTTGCCCCAACCGTTGAAGGTCGTTGTCAAGCGTGCGCCGAGTTCCAATGTCCATGATCAGCGTTCTAATTCGCGCGATTTCCAGCTGGCGTGCACGACGCCTTTCAAACGCCTGATTTACAACGAGTGCGGCCACAATCGCACCGCCAACCGCGAGAAATTGATTGATGATTTCCATTGCAACGGAACTGAGAAGGATTGGTTCGTCCACGGGGGATCTCTTTTCAGGGAAAGGGCATTGTTGCGATAAGAATAGGTCAGTTGGCTCGTGATAACCTAGTGCGGTTGCCGATTCGGTGATGCCTCGATAGCTCAGTGGTAGAGCACTTCACTCGTAATGAAGGGGTCGTGAGTTCAATCCTCACTCGAGGCTCCGTTTAGTTCGAACCGCGCAGGATGGACGTCATCTTTTTGCCGTTGCCAACCTCGTCGACCAACTTGTCGAGGTAACGGATCTTTTGCATGAGCGGATCCTCGATGTTCTCGACGCGCATTCCACAGATGACACCCGTGATGTGCGAGGCGTTGTCATGGAGTTTCGCCGTAGCGAAAAAGTCCGCGAAGGTGCTCTCGCGGGCCAGGTGTTCATCGATTTCGGCGTCCGTGAATCCCGTGAGCCAGCGGGTCACGACACGCAATTCCTCCTCGGTGTGACCCTTGCGGATTAACTTCGCGAGGTACAGGGGATAGACGACCGCAAACGGCGTGCCGAAGATGCGGTGTTCGGTCATGACCCGTTCTCGGGCGTGAATTTCAGCGCGACCGAATTCATGCAGTAGCGAAGGCCGGTTGGGGTTCCGAAGCCGTCGGGGAACACGTGTCCGAGATGCCCGTCGCACGCGGCACACCGAACTTCGGTCCGGGTTTGCCCCAGCGAGTTGTCCTCGGTCAGCGTCACGGCATCGGGATTGATGGTCTCGTAAAACGACGGCCACCCACAGTGGCTGTCGAATTTGGTGCCAGCGACGAACAGTTCCGCGTTGCATCCGCCGCAGGTGTAAAGCCCAGCCCGCTCCTCGTTCAACAGCTCGCCGGTAAAGGGGCGCTCGGTACCGGCCTGGCGCAAGATGTGGAACTGTTCCGGGGTGAGCGCCGCGCGCCACTCGTCTTCCGTGCGCTTCATCGGGTTATCTGTCATGCCCCTATTAAACTCGGAAACATGGCGGACAGCGAGCGGGAACAGACCGCCGACTGGTTTCGGCGCTTCGCGAATGCCGAGGGTGCAGAATCCCCCCGCTATCGCGACTGGGCAGACGGAGTCGCGAATGACGATCACATCCTCGACCTCATTGGCAAACTTCCGCGCGCGAAACGCCAACCCGTCCTCATCCTGACCTGCGCGCGCGTCGCCGGAGTTCCGCTACGCCCGTTCGACGCGATTCGGGACGATTTGATCGAACGGTGGCCAGCAATTGCGAAACTCGCTCGGACTCGCGCCACCCAAACCAACGACCCACGTCGGTGCACCCCGTTGCTTGTCGCTCTGCATCGCGTTCGCGGTCCGATTGCGCTGATCGAGGTGGGTGCCTCCGCTGGCCTCACGCTGTTTCCTGATCGCTATTCATATCGCTGGACGGCTCCCGGTCGCGTCATCGAGTCACACCCGACCGACGGCACATCGGCAGTTCTCCTCTCCGCCGACATCGCCGGCTGGGGAGCGAGCCCGCCGCGCCGACCGAACGTCGTGTACCGCGAGGGCATCGACCTGAATCCACTGGACTTGAGCGACCCGGGTGATCGCGAATGGCTGGAAGCGTTGGTCTGGCCGGAACAACAGGAACGGCTCGAACTGGTCCGCGCGGCGTCCGACACGGTGGCTGAAGACCCGCCGCGCATGACGGCGGGTGATGCGGTCGCGCAGATTCGCGGTGCGGTCGCGCGTGCCCGCTCGGCAGTGCCCTCGGCAACGGTGGTGGTCTGGTCACCCGCGGTGCTCGTGTATCTCGACCCCGCTGAACGACAAAAGTTCGTGAACTATTGCCTCCGTGCGACGGTCCGATGGGTGTCGCTGGATGGACGGCAGGTGATCCCGCGAATCACGGGCGCGGCGGACGCGGCGGGTGTTGCCGGCGACTTCATCCTGAGTCTCGATGGCGCGCCCATCGCGGCGGTCGATCCACTCGGTCGTCGGGTAACGGTGGTCGACTCTTCGGGACTCACTCCGGACGAGATTGACCTGATCGAGTTTGAACGAGTTAACTGGGGGTCTACTCGCTCGAAAGAGTCTCTCGTCCGAAAAGCGTGGGCTCTCCCGCTCGTGCGCTATTACCAGCGCTTGTACGCGATAATGGAGTGTTCCGCCGCTCGGCGGTACGACCCGGTTTTGGTTCGCAGTTTTGCCGACGCAAATGCGCCCTCAACCCCATGACTCGAGAGATGGATGTGACCAACGCGTGACTAAGTACCCCCGGGACCGGTTCGACGACAAGGCGTCTGTTCCTGCGCGCGTTGGCGCTCACCGCCAGCCGGTGCCGCGAAAGCCCTGGTGGGTCAAGGGCCTGCTGTCGCTCGGGGTCACGTCGGTTCTGATTCTCTCGGCGCTCGCCGGCGTGGCGGTTCTCGACGCCCGAAATCTTCAGGACATTGATCTTCCTGCCCTGGGCATCACCGCAACGCCGACTCCCACCCCGACTCCCACTCCGACAATTCCGCTGGTGGACCCGACCACACTCTCAAAGAAAGAGTTGCAGGCCATCACCATCACGGTGCTCAATGGAACAACATCCGAGACGCTCGATGAGGATGTCGCGGCGATTTTGAAAGAGCAATCGTGGCCGAACATCACGACCGCAAATGCGGCTGACTCGACCATCAAAATCAGCGTCGTCGTGTACGGGCCGGTCGAAGACCTTTCCTTGGCCACGAGTGTCGCCAAGAGTCTCGGAATCAAGGCCGTGAAACAGTCCGACATGTACCCCGGCGCACGGGTCACGGTTCTCATGGGTAGCGATTTCATCCGCTAGCCGGCGAATTCAATGAGAACCTCGTGAAGAAAAAACTACTCATTGCCCTGGGAATCGTTCTCGCGGTAGCGCTGACCGCCTATGCGGCGATCGTGCTGCCCAACGTCTTTGGGGGACCCCGCGCGAGTCCGTCGGCGACACCGACACCGACACCGACACCCACACCGACACCGCCTCCGGTTGAATACGCCCCGCTGACGGGGGTCCAGGTAGAGGTGGGCTCCCTTCTGAACCCGGTGTTGATGGCCAAGATTGACAACAACCCCACCGCACGTCCACAGGTCGGACTCAACGACGCCGACATCGTTTTTGAGGAACTGGTCGAAGGCGGCTTTACCCGTTACGTCGTGGTGTGGCACTCGGTCATCCCGAAAGAAATCGGCCCCATTCGCTCGATTCGTCCGATGGATCCCGATATCGCCTCACCGTTCCGCGGACTCATCGCGTATTCGGGCGGGCAACAACGGTTCGTTCAAATGATGGTGGCGACGAAAGTCAAGAACATTATTCACGGTCAGGCGGGAACCGAAAAGTATATTTATCGGTCGTCCGAGAAAACATCTCCGCACAATGTGATGGTGAAGGCACAAAAACTGGTCGCTAAACATTCGAGACTGCGCCCGCCCGAACCGGCGTTCGAATTCGCCCGGG
>JAULYU010000206.1:0-2456 GCA_032117735.1 Microbacteriaceae bacterium | reverse complement strand
GCGGAGCGGCAACGCCCGTGAACGCACTGGGCGAAATCGGCGGCCACCTCGTTGCAATTCACGGACAGAGCGAACAGTTGCGACTTCGGTCCCAGACCGCCCAGCGCGAATCGCTCGATCGCTTCGCTGGCGCGCCGTTGCGGGCGCTGGTGGCTGATTACCACGAGGTGTATCGGCGCTGGAGCACTGCGATCACACGCCGTGAATCGATGACTCGCGACGCGTCGGAACGACTCCGCGAAGCGGAAGAACTGCGGGTCGCGGTCGCGGCGATTGACGCCGTTGCACCCGTCGCGGGTGAAGATCTGGCACTCAAGGCTAAAGCGGATCGACTGGCGAACAGTGAAGAATTACGCCGAGCCGCGCAGGAAGCTCACGAGTCACTGTCGGCGGACGACGCCGAATTCGATGCCGTGTCGCTCATCGAGAACGCCCGACGGGCGTTGGAACGCGTGAACGGACACGACCCGTCGATCGAGAGCATCCTCGGGCAGATTTCCGAGGCGAGTATCGTCGTGCGCGAGGCATCACAGTCGGTTTCGGCCTACGCCGCGGGATTGGACATCGACGGTGGGGATTTGGAACAGGTCCACGAACGGACCGCGGCGATCAACGCTCTGGTGCGCGCGTACGGCCCGACGCTCGACGATGTTCTGGCGTTGTGGTCGACCGCATCCGACCGACTGTTTGACCTGGATCGCTCGGATGACGCACTCGCGGCGTTGACGCTCGAGATTGCGGCGGACGAAGCGACCCTCGGAGACCTCGCCACCCGAATCACCAGCGCACGGACCGATGCCGCCCATCGATTGTCGGCGGCGGTGACCGAGGAACTCCACTCGCTGTCGATGCCGACCGCGGAATTCGTTGTCCGAGTCACGCCTCAGAACGGTCTGGAATTTTTCGCGCACGGTCGTGATGTGGTGGAAATGTTGCTGCGCCCCCACCCCGGCGGAGACCCTAAACCCGTGACCAAAACCGCGTCGGGCGGCGAGCTGTCGCGCGTGATGCTGGCCATCGAAGTGGTGATTGCCTCGACGGACACGGTTCCCACCCTGGTGTTCGACGAAGTCGACGCCGGTGTCGGTGGCGCCAGTGCGATCGAGATTGGTCGGCGGCTCGCCATTTTGGCGCGGTCGGCACAGGTGATTGTCGTGACGCACCTCGCACAGGTCGCCGCGTTCGCGACGAATCACTTGCGAATCGTGAAAGACACCAGCGGCGCAATCACGGAATCGACCATTACCCGACTCGACGGCGACGAACGCATCGAAGAGATGGCACGATTACTGTCGGGAACTCCCGACTCGGACAACGCCCGAGCCCACGCAGCAGAAATGCTGAATTCGGCAAATCAATGGCGTGGCGGAATCGCTTAATTCGTCAATTGGCGGGTCGAGCGGTTATCGTTGAATTCCGTGGTGAAACATACGGATTTCGAACTCGGCCAGCCCGTCACGAAGCACATCTTCGTCACCGGGGGCGTGGTCTCCTCCCTGGGTAAAGGGCTCACCGCGGCGTCGCTCGGAAATCTTCTCACCCGCCGTGGCCTGCGGGTTGTCATGCAAAAGCTCGATCCGTACCTCAACGTCGACCCCGGAACGATGAATCCGTTCCAACACGGTGAAGTTTTTGTGACGGACGACGGTGCCGAAACCGACCTCGACATCGGCCACTACGAACGTTTTCTCGACATCAACCTGTCACAAGCCGCGAACGTCACCACCGGCCAGATTTATTCGCGCGTGATCGAGCGCGAACGGCGCGGCGAATACCTCGGAGACACGGTTCAGGTCATTCCCCACATCACCGACGAAATCAAGCGACGGATGCGCCTCCAAGCCACCGAGGAACCCGCACCCGACGTCATCATCACCGAAATCGGCGGTACCGTCGGCGACATCGAAAGCCTTCCGTTCATCGAGGCGGCCCGCCAGGTTCGACACGAACTCGGACGCAAGAACGTGTTCTTCGTCCACGTGTCCTTAGTGCCGTTCATGAACGCATCGGGCGAGCAAAAGACTAAACCGACGCAGCACTCGGTTGCGGCGCTGCGCTCGATCGGTATCCAACCCGACGCCCTCGTTCTGCGAAGCGACCGTCCGGTGTCCGCCTCGAACCGTCGCAAGATTGCGTTGATGTGTGACGTCGACGAGGACGCGGTGGTCAATGCAACGGATGCGAGCAGCATCTACGACATTCCCAGCATGCTTCACTCGCAGGGCCTCGACCAGTACATCGTCGAACAGTTGCGGCTGGCGGGAACCGACGAGGTGAATTGGGACGGCTGGTCCGAATTGCTGGACACCGTTCACAACCCGCAGGGGCAGGTTCGCATCGCGCTTGTCGGCAAATATGTCGATCTTCCCGACGCCTACCTGTCGGTCACCGAGGCCCTCCGGGCCGGCGGTTTCGCGAACGACGTGGCGGTCGAGATTCGCTGGGTCGCCTCCGAT
>JAULYU010000205.1:0-4924 GCA_032117735.1 Microbacteriaceae bacterium | reverse complement strand
TGCCCTCCGAAGCAGATTCCCAAGACCGGTTTGCCGCTCGTCACCGCTTCGCGCACGAACTCGAGTTCCGGCGTGAGCCAGTTGCCGATGCATGCGTCATCCCACGCCCCCCAGGGTGCGCCGAGGGGGATGATGAGGTCGTAATCGTCGAGGTTCGGGAACGTAAACGGAACGTTGGGGTCACGGAATCGCTCTTCGGGGACAACGAGGATCTCTTCGATTTCATAGCCGTGGTGGCGAAGTCGCTCGGACACGGGACCCGTCGGGCTGACGTGGTCGTGCTGGATGAAGAGAGCTTTCACAACGGACTCCTTTGCGCGCCGGAATGGTAACGATTAAGGTGGAGCAACGAACAATTGATTTTCCAATTCTAGCCAGTAGTATTTCGTTTGAGTCCTAACGAAATGGTTACAAAGGAGTACCAATGTCGCATGACCTCGTCGCGCTACGCGATTCATTGACCGAGCAGGGTATCGATGTCCTGCGCTTTATCTACGCAGATGTCCTGGGCATCGCGCGCTCGAAAGACGTCCTCGTCAGCCAATTAGACAAAGTGGCTCACAGCGGTCCCGCGTTCTGTCAGGGAGTGTGGGTCACGACCGCTGGCGGTGACGTGCTTGACGCCGTCAACATCGCGTCGGACGGGCTTCAGGACCTCGTCAGTTCATTCGAGCCTGACACCATTCGCGCGCTTCCCTTCGAACCCGGGGTTGCCTACGTCATCGCCGACGCACTCAACCCCGACCGCACCCCGAACCTGATTTCCCCGCGCACGGTGTTGAAAAAGGTCATCGCCGAATACAACGCGCTCGGACTTCAGCCCGTCGTCGGACCCGAACTCGAGTTCTACATCGCGAACGTGAAAGAGGACGGCGGCTACGAACGCTCCCTCACTCGCACTGGCCGGGTCTACACGACGGGCACACTCGTCGACCCGAACGGCACGTTCCTGCACCTCATGCGAATGCTCGACCAAATGAAAATCGGCGTCTTCGCGGGGAATCACGAATTCAGCCCCAGCCAGTACGAGATCAACCTGTGGCACAGCGAGGCTCTCGATGCGGCCGACCGCACGTTCTTTTTCAAGACCGCGGTCAAGGACATCGTCGCCCAGGAAGGCCAACACGCGATGTTCCTCGGCAAGCCGTGGAGCGACGAGGGCGGGAGCGGATTCCACCTTCACTTCTCGGTCACCGACATGGATGGCGTCAACAAGATGCACGACGGAAAGGGCGAACTGTCGGACGTCGCTCGACGGATGATTGCCGGACTGACAGCGAATGCAAACGGACTGACGGCTCTTACCAACCCCACCATCAACGCGTTCAAACGGCTCGGCCCCGACACGCTCGCGCCGTTCCGAGCCAACTGGGGTTATGACAACCGTTCGTGCATGGTGCGCGTCCCGCCCGAGCGCGGAGAGGGCACGCGCCTCGAAGTTCGTGTCGGTGACGGTGCAGCAAACCCCTACCTCGTCATCGCCGGAGTTCTCGCGGCCGCTCTCGACGGCATCAAGCGCACGCTCGACTGCCCCGAGGATGCCGTCGGCATGGCCTACGACAACGAGGACGCGCCGGAGCTTCCGGGGACTTTGGGCGCCGCTCTCGACGCGCTCGAAGCCAACGCGAACCTGCACGATCAGATGTCGAAGGAACTCATCGAGGTCTTCCTCGTCATGAAGCGCGACGAGATTCGTCGATACGACGAAGCCGTCAAGGACCCTTCCACGCGCGACGTGACCCAGTGGGAAATCGACGAATACTTCGCCGACTACTGATCGGGATCAGATCCGGCTAGGTCGCAACCGGTTTCTGGCACGGCCCACAGGTCCCGAAGATGTCGATCGTGTGGGTCGGGGATGCAAACCCGTGGCTGGTGGCCACCTGATCGGCCCAGGATTCGACCTTTTCGGCTTCAATCTCGACCGTTTGACCACATTCCCGACAGATCAGGTGATGGTGGTGCCCTTTCCCGCAGTTCCGAAACAGGTACTCTCCGTCGGCTGACTGCAGCGAGTCCGCCTCTCCAGAAGAAACGAGGTCATTGAGTGCCCGATACACCGTTGCAAGTGACGTACTCGAACCGTGGTTTTTGAGGACGAGAAACAACTGCTGCGCAGAAACAAAGCCGACCGCTTCGGACAGGGCGTGCCGCACGGCAGATTTCTGCTTGGTGTTTCGCTTCACCGTTTCGCTCATGTTTGCCAACTTTACCGAACGCGCCGGTCGCGAAACTTCTCAACAATTCGGGCAACCAGATAGATCGCAAACGACAGCGTCGTCACGTAAGGGCTGATCGGCAATCCGCCTCCGAGTGCGAGCAGGATTCCCCCCACCACCGCCACCACGGCAAAAATCATGCTCAACACAGGAACCAGCAACGGTGAGGACGTGAGTCGAAGCGCGGCTGCCGCGGGGGTCACGAGCAGTGTCATGACCAACAGCGCTCCCACAATCTGCACCGATGCCGCGACAGCCAGCGCCAACAGCAACATGAAGATGATCCCCAGCGCCCTGGTGGGCACTCCCCGGGCTTCCGCAACCTCCGGGTCCAAACTGGCAAAACTCAGCGGTCGCCACACAACCAAGAGCGCCGCCACGACAACCAGCGCGGTGGCAATCAACCACACAACCTGCGGATCATCAACCGCGATGATCTGACCGGTCAACAGCCCAAACTTGTTGGCCGCTCGTCCCTCATAGAGAGCAAGTGCCAAAATCCCCAGTCCAAGTCCGAAAGGCATCAGCACTGCGATGATCGAGTTCCGGTCCTTCGCACGGGTTCCCAAGATCGCGATGATGACGGCGGCCGCAATCGAACCCGCCGTTGCCCCGAGGGCGACGTTCAATCCCAGCAGAAGTGCGATGGCGGCCCCTGCGAAGGACAGTTCGCTGATGCCGTGCACCGCAAACGACATGTCCCGCGTCATGACAAACACGCCAATCAGCCCGCCCATAATCCCGAGCAGCACGCCGGCAATCAACGAGTTCTGAACCAACGGAATCAGCAGGTCGTAATCCGAGAAATCGAAAAGTCTGTCCATCAGATCCACTTCTCGTCGTCGTGGTGGTCGTGGTCCGAGGAACCGAGAACAGCGATTCGCCCCTGGTTTCGAACCACATCGACGCTTCGGCCATACAGCGTGGACAAAACATCCGAGCGCAACACCTCATCCGGTGTTCCGATTCGAAACTGCCCGTTGGCGAGGTACAAAACCCGGTCGATGTAGTCCAGCACCGGGTTGACGTCGTGGGTGACAAACAGAACCGCCGCGCCATTGAGTTGACGCTGGGAATCAATCAACTCGGCAACCAGCGACTGCTGCTTGAGGTCGAGTGCGCTCAGTGGCTCATCGGCCAGAATGAGTTTCGGATTATCGATGACTGCCTGCGCGACTCGGATGCGCTGCAACTGGCCGCCGGACAATTGGCCAATAGGAGTGTTGGCCAGGCCTTCCGCACCGACCGCCGCCAACATCTCGGAAACTCTGTGTGCAGTCGCCCGTGACGGAAATGGAACGCCAAATCGATGGCCGTCTAAGCCCATGCGCAGTAGGTCTCGGGCGCGAAGCGGCAACCCCGAATCTGCCTGTCGGTGCTGCGGGATGTAACCAATCTGCCGTGAGCCGTGAGGGACCTTTTCCCCCAGGAGCTCAATTGCGCCATTGGAGAGTTGTAGTTGGCCGAGAATCGCCTTGAGTAGAACCGTTTTCCCCGAACCGTTGGCCCCGATCACCGCGATGAATTCACCGGGGGCCACGGCGAGGTCGAGATTGTTCCAGATGCTCCTCTCGCCAAAAGACACGCTCGCCGTGCGAACGTTGAGGACGGCGTGTGCGGACACGAGTTAGCCCAGTGCTGCTTCGAGATTGTCGATGTTGAGGTCCATCCACTCGGCGTACCGAGAACCGATCGGAAGCAGTTCGCTCAACTCGACCACGGGAACCCCATTTTCTGTCGCGAGAGCAACCAACCCATCGATCTGGACGCTTCCGGTTTGCGGGTTCACCACAAACACATCGACCGACCGTGATTTCAGAAGGTTCTGGATTTCGAGCAAGTCCCTCGGAGACACATCGAGTTCTTCTTCGATGGCCTGGGAGAAAGAACTCGGGGTGAGGTTTTCCAGCCCCGCCTCGATCAGCAGGTAGTCCGCAATGGGTTCGGATGTCACCACGGCCAATCCCGCGTATTGGTCGGAAAGAGCGGCTACGCGGTCCTCCAGAACTTCAATCTCGCCCTGGAATGCCGCCAGGTTGTCGGCGTAAACGGTTGCGTACTCGGAGTCGAGCGCAGCGAGTTTGTCCGCCAGTCGGCTGGCGAAATCTTCCACCACGTGGAAGTCGTACCAGACGTGCTCGTTGCCGGCGGCGTGGTCGTGGTCGTCCTCCTCGTGGTCCTCTTCTTTAGCCACTTCATCTTCCTTGGCCAATTCGTCGGGCAAGTAGGCATAGATGATGTCCTCGCTGCCGGCGGACTCGGCGAGGGCGTCAATGAACGGGTCATAGCCGCCACCGTTGGCGACAACCAGGTCAGCGTCGTTGACCGCCAACTGGTCCCGGGCGGATGCTTCGTACGAGTGGGGGTCCTGGGCGAAGTTCTCAATAATCGAAACCACCTGCACTCGCTCCCCACCGATCGACGCAGCGATGTCCCCCCACACGTTCGTGGAGGCGACGATGGTGATGCCGGTAAAGGGCTCTTCCGTCGGCTTGGTCTCGGGGGCTGTTTGAACACAGCCGGCAAGAGCCAACGACGCGGCAAGCGCAAAGGAGAGAATCTTTATCTTCATAGGCCCCACTATAGGCCTTACTGATAATGATTGTCAATAAGAATAAGGGTCGAACCCCGAGGCGGGGATGGCTCCGCGAATACGCATACTGTGACTCGCGCGCGGGAGGGGTGCTCCGCCGCCTAGCGCGCGC
>JAULYU010000204.1:0-2368 GCA_032117735.1 Microbacteriaceae bacterium | reverse complement strand
CGACGAAACTCCCGACGACACGCATCCCGGTGATGGCTTCCCCGCGCACCACCTGATCGCCAAGGCGGCCGGGGTGATTTGTGAAAACCTCTGCAACCTCGAATCCATCACGTTCGCTGACCCCTTCGTGTCCCTCTTGCCGCTCAAGTTCATCGGGATAGACGGAGCTCCCGTCCGGGCCGTGGCGATGGAGGTCCGCTGACCATGCCGGGCCTTTTCCGACGCGGCGCCAAAGTCACGAAAGACAGCCCGATTCCCATCGGCGCCCGTCTTCGCGCAACGCGACGCGCGCGCGGATTGACCCTCGGCCAGGTTGCGGCCGCCGCGGGATTGACCGAGGGCTTCGTCAGCAAACTCGAGCGCGACCAGGTCTCGCCGTCGGTCGCGTCGCTCGTCGCGGTGTGCGAGGCCATTGGTCTTCGCGTCGGCGACCTTTTTGAACCACCCACCAGTGCCATCGTGCGCGCGGGCGAGGGTGCACTCATCAATTTCGGCGGCAACAACGCCCGAGAATATCTGCTGACTCCGGGGTCGCAGTCGAACCTCGAGGTGCTCCATTCGATTGTCGAACCGTTGGGGTCGGCCGGTGACGAGCTGTACGCTCTCGACACCGAGATCGAGTTTCTCTTTGTTCTGACCGGGCAGTTCGAAGTCACCCTGGGGCCGGAGTCGCACCGGCTCAGCGCGGGTGATGCGATGACCTTTCGCGGGCGCGAACCGCACACGTGGCGAAACCCCTCGGCGAGCGAACCCGCCGAGGTGTTGTGGGTGTTGACTCCCGCTCCTTAGGCCTTGAGTGCCCGACGAGCCGCCTTGCGTTCGATTCGACCTTCGACGAGCGAATACAGCGCGGGCAATACGAGCAGCGTCAGGAGAGTCGACGACAACAGACCACCAATCACGACGATGGCGAGAGGCTGCGAGATGAATCCACCGCTTCCCGTTACGCCGGTCGCGAGCGGAGTCAACGCAAAGATTGTCGCGAGCGCCGTCATCAACACGGGTCGGACTCGTCGGCTGGTGCCGTCGAGCAACGAGTCAATGACCGAACCGCCGCGTTCGCGGTACTGGTTGACAAGGTCGATGAGAACGATCGCGTTAGTCACCACGATTCCGACGAGCATCAATAATCCGATGAGCGACGAGATTCCGAGGGGGATTCCCGACACGATCTGCAGGGCGATTGCGCCCGTCGCCGCGAACGGGATCGAGACGAGCAGCAGTAACGGTTGACGCAACGAGCGGAACGTCGCGACCATCACGACGTACACAATGAGGATTGCCGCGAGAAGCGCAAGACCCAGTTGCTGGAAGGATTCGGCCTGGTCCTCGGCGACACCACCGACGGTGGCCGTGGTTCCCGTGGGAAGGTCGACACTGGCGAGCGCCGTGTTGACCGCAGCCGTGGACTCGCTGAGGTTGTCCGAGGTGGGCGTCACCGCAACGGACGCCGACAGCACACCGCGCTCGGTGGTGCGTGACGCCGCCGTTTCGGTGATGCCGATGGTTGCGACTTTCGACAGGCGAACCTTCGCGCCGAGCGGCGACGTCAGTTTGTACTTCCGCAGTTCCTCCAGCGTTTCGGGCGAACTCTTCGCCTCGATAATCAGGTCCATCGTCACGTCATCGATGACGACCTGTCCGATAGCACTGGGGGCAATGAGACCGGCCAGCGTGCGCCCGATGAGAACCTCGGACAGAGCGTACTTCGCCGCCGCCTTGCGCTTGATCGAAATCGAGATGAACGACTGGGTGTCGTCGAGCGACGTCGTCACACTGTCCGCCGATTTAGACTCAGCAATCGCCGCGGTGATCGCCGCGGTGACGTTGGTGAGCGTTTCCTCCGACGGTGCTTTCACTGTGATGTCGATGGTTTCGGAACCGAAGGTTCCGCCCTGCGCCGACCTAATCTCGCCCGTGTTCGTAATGGTCTCGAGGTCGCGTGTGACCTCGGTGCGAACGAGGTCCGCATCCACCTCGTCGGAGATTGTGATCTGATAGGTGATGTTTCCGGCCGAACCGCCGAAGGCCGCGAACCCGTTACCACCGCCGATCGACGTCTGCACGGTTTCGATTCCCTCGTACTCCAAGAGTTTCGCCTCGACGTCCTCAGCGACCTCGGCGCGGTCCATCAGCGTCAGCCCACCCGGTGTCGAGTGAGTGAGCGTGATGGTGGACTGGCCGCTTCCTCCCACGAAGTTGGTCTTGACGAACGGCGTCAGCGCGAGCGTCCCCCCGAGTGTGAGAACGGCGGCGAGCATCGTCGCGACGGGGTGGGTGATGGTCCAGCGCACGATCGGGCGATAGTTGCGCTGCAAGAAGTCGTTGTCCTCCGAACCCGACCTGACCACCTTTGCCGGCTTGGTGG
>JAULYU010000203.1:0-3578 GCA_032117735.1 Microbacteriaceae bacterium | reverse complement strand
CGAATACTGGGTTTCGATGTCCGCGACCGCGTCGTACGTCCTTCTGTCGGTCGCGTTCGAACTCATCATCGGGTTGTCCATCGCCCTCGCGCTGCAGAGCCAGAAGTGGTTCAAGAACTTCACGCGTTCGTTCCTGCTCGCCCCCATGTTTATTACTCCGATCGCCGTCGGGTTGATGTTCCGGTTCTTCCTCAACGACCAACTCGGCGCGATTCCGTATTACCTCGACCAGGTCGGACTGTCGTACGACTTCTTCGGTGCCGGTCGGGCGCTCATCACCCTGGCGTTCATCGACGTGTGGCAGTGGACGCCGTTCATGGTGCTGCTGTTGTTGGCAGGCCTCGAATCCATTCCGAAGCAGCCACTTGAAGCGGCCCGCGTCGACGGCGCGAACCGTTTCTATATATTCCGGCGCGTCACGCTGCCGATGCTGTCGCCGATCCTCATCGTCGCGGTTCTGCTGCGCGGGCTCGATGCCCTGAAGGTCTTCGAATACGTCTACGCGACGACGCGCGGTGGCCCCGGAATTGAAACGAAGACGATCCAGTACCTCACCTACCAGACCGGGATTTCCTATTTCCGCCTGAGCGAAGCGAGCGCGATGGCATTCATCCTTCTCGTCATCGTCATGGGCGTCATCGTCCTGCTGTTCCGCCGACTCGAGCGGGTGAACATCCGATGAAACGGTTCACAACTTTTGACGCGTCGCGAATGATTCTGTTGACGCTCGCGGTCGTCGCGGTTTCGTTGCCGCTGCTGTGGGTTGTGCTCGCGAGTTTCAAGACGCCCGCCGACCTCAACCAACCGGGCCTCATCTGGTTCACGCCGACGATGTCCAACTGGACCGAGGTGCTGGGGTCCGACTTGTTCGCCGCCGTCGGTCGCAGCGTGTTCGTCGCCACGGTCACGGTCGCCATCGCGGTCGTGGTCGGGTCGATGGGCGCGTATTCCATCGCCCGTTTCCAGACCGGCGGATCGCTGTCGCGATTCGGCATCCTCGCGTCGCAGGTGTTGCCGCCCGCCGTTCTCGTCTTCCCGTTCCTCAGCGTTGCGTACATGCTGCGCCTCAACGGGACGCTCGTGCCCGTCATCTTCTCGCACCTCAGTTTTGTCGTTCCCGTCGTCACGTGGTTCCTCATCGGATTCTTTGCGGCGGTGCCGAAAGAAATCGAAGAACAGGCACGTGTCGATGGATTCAATCGCTTCGACACCTTCCGGCTGGCGGTGTTGCCGCAGGTTCTGCCGGGAATCGGCGCCGCCGCAATCTTCGGCTTCACCCTCTCGTGGAACGACATGTTCTACGGCCTCATTTTGTCGCCGGCCAACTCGACGATTCTGCCTGTCGCCATCGCCGGGTTCAATACATTCCGAGGCGTCGAGCTGGGACCGATGTCGGCCGCGATCGTCATCGCCATCGTCCCGGTGGTCATCGCAAGTTTCTTCGTGCAAAAGCGACTGGTTCAGGGAATCAGTGGCGGAGCCGTCAAGGGATAAGGACAGGAAGAGAACACCATGGCACGCATAACGTTCGAGAACGTCGTCAAACAGTTCGGCGACAACACCATCGTCAAAGGTCTCGACCTCGAGTTGCCCGACGGCGCCTTCACGGTCCTCGTCGGCCCCTCCGGCTGCGGAAAGACGACGACCCTGCGGATGATCGCCGGATTGGAAGAAGTCACCTCGGGCACGATTCGCATCGGCGACAAAGACGTGACCCGACTCGAACCGAAAGACCGCGACATCGCGATGGTGTTCCAGAACTACGCGCTGTACCCGCACCTCACGGTTCGGGAAAACCTGGCGTTCCCGCTGCGGGCGATTCGCGTGAACCGGACCGAGGCGCTGGCCAAGGCCGACGCGGTCGCCGAGACCATGGGATTGACGGCGATGCTCGATCGCAAACCGAAAGACCTGTCGGGCGGGCAACAGCAGCGAGTCGCCATCGGCCGCGCTATCATTCGTGAACCCGCGGTGTTCTTGTTCGACGAACCGCTCAGCAACCTCGACGCGAAGTTGCGCGTCGAGATGCGCACCGAGTTGCTGCAGATGCAGCGCCGGCTCGGGATCACCTCGTTGTTCGTGACGCACGACCAAGAAGAAGCCATGACCCTGTCGGACTTCATCGTCGTGATGCGTGACGGCGAAATCGCCCAGCAGGGGAAGCCCAAGGACGTCTACGACAAGCCGAACAGCACCTTCGTCGCCGCGTTCGTCGGAAGTCCCAAGATGAACCTCATCGACGGGACCGTCGCGGCCGGAGTGTTCTCGACGAAGCCCGGGCTGTCTCTGCCGCTCAAGGGTGTGGCGGCGGGGCCGGTCACTCTCGGTGTCCGTCCGGACGACCTGATTCTCGATCCGAAGTCCACCAAGGGCACAAAGGGACGCGTCGGCGTCATCGAACTGCTGGGCCCGCGCGCAATCGTGCAGGTCAACGCGTCGGGGCAATCCCTCACTGCCGTGGTCGAAGCCTCGCGCATGACCGGAATTGTCGAAGGCGCCGAGGTCGGAATCGGCATCCGTGAGGGTTCCCACCACCTCTTCGACACCACCACGGGACGGCGTATCTAGGCTTCCACCTACGATTGAATCGTGAGCCTCGACGATCTGCCGGTACGCGACGACCTTCGCGGGAAAAAGCCTTATGGCGCCCCGCAGATTCACGTCCCGATTCAACTGAACGTCAACGAGAACACGCACCCCGTGCCGCCGGAGGTCGCGGCGGACATCGCACGAGCGCTGGGTGAGGCGCTCTCGGGCATCAACCGCTATCCCGACCGCGAGTTCACCGCGTTGCGCGAAGCCTTGGCCGGATACGTCGGCGGGGGAGTCACCGCCGACAACCTCTGGGCGGCGAACGGGTCCAACGAGGTCCTGCAGCAAATCATGCAGGCGTTCGGTGGTCCCGGCCGAAGCCTGCTCGGATTCCCACCCACCTATTCGATGTACCCGCTGCTTGCTGAAGGCACGGGCACGGCGTGGGTGACCGCCGAACGCGGTCCTGATTTCGCCATCACGCCCGACATCGCTGTCGCCGCGATTCGTGCCCACAAACCCGACATCACCGTTTTCTGTGCCCCCAACAACCCGACCGGAACGGGCGTCGCGCTCGACGCCATCGCCGCCGCCTATGACGCGACGGACGGAATCGTCATCGTCGACGAGGCGTACCACGAATTCATGCCCGACTCCGAGCCGCGCGCGACGGAACTACTCGCGGGTCGCCCGCGACTGTTGATCAGCCGCACGATGTCCAAGGCGTTCGCGTTCGCCGGCGCCCGCGTGGGTTACCTTGTCGCGCACCCCGACGCGATCGATGCTCTGCGTCTCGTCCGCCTGCCGTACCACCTCAGCGCGCTCACCCAAGCGGCCGCGACCACGGCACTGCGCCACGCACCGACGATGCTCGCCATGGTCGACGACATTCGTACCCAGCGGGACCGGCTCGTGCGTGAACTTGCCGGGCTGGGTTACGCGCCTCACGCGTCGCACACAAACTTCGTCCTGTTCGGCGGAGTCGACGACCCGCTCGCCGTGTTCACCCGGCTTCTCGAAGACGGGATCATCATTCGCGACGTCGG
>JAULYU010000202.1:0-3679 GCA_032117735.1 Microbacteriaceae bacterium | reverse complement strand
CCTCGCGCAGCCTCTGCGCTTCACGCCGTCGTTCCTATTCCCGGCAGCAAAAGCCTGACCAACCGCGAGTTGGTTCTTGCTGCGTTGTCCGATCGCCCGTCGGCGATCCACCGACCGCTTCGGTCGCGCGATTCATCCCTGATGGTGGACGCCCTTGCGCAACTGGGAGTGGCCAGCCTTGACAGCGTAGTGGGGGGGTCGGACACGTTACTCGTCACGCCGGCACCACTCACGGGAAACGTGACCATCAACTGCGGTTTGGCCGGAACGGTGATGCGCTTTGTGCCGCCGCTCGCCGCACTCGCCGACGGTCCCGTCACGTTCGATGGCGACAGCGGCGCCCGCCAGCGCCCCATGGCCACCACCATCGATAGTCTGCGCAAACTCGGGGTCACGGTGGACGACGAGGGCCGCGGAACGCTGCCGTTCACCGTCCACGGAAGCGGCGCCGTCGCGGGGGGCGAGATTTCGATCGACGCGTCGGAATCGTCTCAGTTCGTGTCCGGACTGCTCCTTGTCGCCGCTCGATTCGACCACGGCATCACGCTGCGGCACACGGGCTCGCGCGTGCCTTCCACTCCCCACATCGACATGACGGTCGCCTGTCTGCGTGCGCGCGGCGTTACGGTGTCAGAACCGGAGGCCGGTGTCTGGCAAGTCGAACCGGGCCCGATTTCCGGTCTCGATATTGAGATGGAACCGGACCTGTCGAACGCGGCACCCTTTCTCGCGGCGGCGCTCATCGCCGGCGGATGTGTGACCATCCCCCACTGGCCGGCGCGCACGACCCAGGTCGGTGACCATCTCGGACGCTACCTCGAGTTGCTGGGCGGCGTGGTCACACGGGACGAACGGGGGTTGACCGTCGACGGTGGCGCGGGTGTCCTCGGAGGCACGCCGGTCAACGGCGTCACGCTCGACCTCGGTGAGGCCGGAGAGCTCGCCCCCGCACTGATTGCCATCGCTGCACTCGCTGAGGGCCCGTCGACGTTCACCGGGATTGCCCATCTGCGCGGACACGAGACCGACCGGCTCGCCGCGCTCGTCACCGAGATCAATCGTCTCGGGGGGAACGCCACCGAACTCGCCGACGGCGTTCACCTCGAACCGGCACCGCTTCACGGCGGAGTCTGGCGCACGTATCACGACCACCGCATGGCCACCGCGGGAGCCATCATCGGGCTTGCGGTGGACGGGGTGCTCGTCGAAAACATCGGAACCACCGCGAAAACGATTCCCGACTTTCCGGCACTGTGGACGGCGATGCTGGCCTCATGACCTGGACCTCCGACGATTCCGACCGATTCGACGACTATGACGAAACGGCAGCGAAGGTGCGGCCTCCCAAACGCGGCAGTAAGCCGCGCACGAAAAACCGACCCGCTCACGATGATTCGATTGTGGCGCGCGTCCTCACCGTCGATCGCGGCCGGTATCTGACACTGGCGGACGAGGGCACACCGCTCGAACGCGAAATCATCACCAAACGAGCCCGCGAATTGTCGCGAACACCCATCGTGACGGGGGATCTGGTCGACATTGTCGGCGATACGAGCGGGGACACCGGTTCGCTCGCACGAATCGTCCGGGTGGTTCCGCGCACCACGGTGTTGCGCCGATCGGCGGACGACAGTGACACCGTCGAACGGATGATTGTGGCCAACGCGGACCGCATGCTGATTGTGGTGGCCGCGGCAAACCCCGAACCACGCCAGCGACTCGTCGACCGCTATATGGTCGCAGCCTTCGATGCGGGAGTGTTGCCGATTTTGTGCGTGACCAAAACCGACCTCGCCGACCCGACCGAATTCCTCGCCCACTTTCGCGGTCTCGATGTGCCGATTGTCACGTCACGGTCCGACGCCCCACCACTGGAGGAACTGACCGAACTGCTCGTCGGGCACACGTCGGTGGCGGTGGGGCACTCGGGCGTCGGCAAGTCGACGCTCGTCAATGCCCTTATCCCGAGTGCACATCGCGCGACAGGTGTCGTCAACGATGTGACGGGGCGTGGACGGCACACCTCGTCGTCCACGGCATCGTTTCGGTTTCCAGGCGGCGGGTGGCTCATCGACACGCCCGGCGTTCGGTCGTTCGGACTCGGACACGTCAAACCCGAATCCGTTCTCGCCGCGTTCACCGATCTCGCCGAGATTGCCGAAGACTGTCCGCGCGGCTGCAACCACCGCGACGACGATTGTGCGATGGTCGAAGCGGTCAAGGCCGGCGCGCTCGGAGCCGAGGGCGCCGCGCGGCTCGACTCGGTGCAACGGCTCATCCAGTCACTCGACTCGGTGGCATAGCCTGTCCCCGTGACCATTTCTCTTTCGGACGACCTCGCGCTCGCGCGCTCACTCGCAGCGATGGCGGACCTCGTGTCCATGCGCCGATACGACAGTAATGACTTCACGGTGACCACCAAGCCAGATCGGACTCCTGTCACCGAGGCAGACCGCGAGGTAGAACACGCGATTCGCGAAGGACTCACCGCGGCCCGGCCCGATGACGCCATTCTCGGGGAGGAATTCGGATCGACCGGACCGCAGAACGGGGAACACCGGCCGCACCGCCAGTGGATCATTGACCCAATCGACGGAACCGCAAATTTCCTTCGCGGTGTCCCGATCTGGGGGACACTCATTGCCCTCGCCCTCGATGGTGTTCCGGTCGTCGGCGTGGTGTCCGCCCCAGCGCTCGGGCAGCGTTGGTGGGGGGCCATCGGTCTGGGCGCTTACACCCAACGATCCGGCAGGCGCGAAGAACCGATCCGCGTGAGTTCGGTGTCCCAACTCGACGACGCGGTTGTCTCCTACAATTCGCTACCCGGCTGGATCGAGGCGGGTCGCGGCGAACAGGCAATCGCGCTCGCCACGTCCGCCTGGCGAGCGCGCGCCATCGGCGACATGTGGTCCTACATGCTCGTCGCCGAGGGGGCGATTGATGTCG
Organism: Microbacteriaceae bacterium; assembly: GCA_032117735.1. GTDB lineage: Bacteria > Actinomycetota > Actinomycetes > Actinomycetales > Microbacteriaceae > MWH-TA3. Next base: position 733 of record JAULYU010000202.1, on the reverse strand, counting down.
CGACGGAATGCGACCTTCAGCCCTATGACATGGCGGCGCTCATCCCCATCGTCCTCGAAGCCGGCGGGCGATTCACGGACATCAACGGCGTCGACGGCCCGTGGAACGGAACGGCGTGCGCCACGAACGGCCTGCTACACGACGCCGTTCTCGCAACCCTTCGGTAGTCTTGAGTCGTGCGCCGAACCCTCTCTCCTCTCGTCCTGAGAACAGCCGTGCTGTCGGCGTCTCTCGTTGTACTTTCGGGGTGCACCACGATTTCCACCCTCGTGGATGTCTACGGTGGGTCCACCCCGGAGGTTACGCCCAGTGCCGCGCCGACGTTTGCCCCCACCGGGCTGATTGAACTCGCGGTCGGGGACTGTGTGGACCAAGCGAAGTTGGAGGACGGCAACACCGCGACCGAGCCACTCGTGGCCTGCGACGAACCCCACGACCTCGAAGTGTTTGCCTCTCTGACGCTCGACGATGGCGATTATCCCGCGGTGGAAACGCTCGTCACCTTCGGGGCGAAAGAGTGCGCGAAAGAGTTCACGACGTTCGTCGGACTCGATTTCGGAATATCCGCGCTGGACTTCCAGTACTACTACCCCACCGAATCGTCGTGGGCGAACGGTGACCGCGGAGTCGATTGTGTCGTGTTCGACCCCACCCAAAAAACGACCGGTAGTTTGGCTGACGCGAAGCGCTAATACACGCGTTGGGCGCCGCCCGAGGGTGACACCACGAACAT
>JAULYU010000201.1:0-1887 GCA_032117735.1 Microbacteriaceae bacterium | reverse complement strand
GACACCTCAATGGTGACGACCGACTGCAGAGATTTCGCCGCGACGGCCGTCGCCGAGCTCGGGTTTCCCGAATCGGTGATGGTGACGGCCTGCGGCTGGACGACCGTTCGAAACCCCGATCCCGAGATCCCGGCAACCGTAACGCCCACGGCGCCGCCGAAGACTCCCGCGACGACGGCGATGGTGGCGGCAGTTTTCAGCGGAATCTGACCAGCGAGGAACTTCGGACGCGGCGGAGACACGAATTCGGAATCGACAGTGCCGGCCGAAGCGACCGTTTCCGCCGCCGAGGGAACCACCCTGCGAACGCGCGGCGCGCGGGGCGGAGCGGGGGCTGCAGCCGCTGTGGCAGCGGGTGGGGCCGAAGGAGCAGCGGGTGGGGCCGATGCGCGCGGGGCGGCGGGTTTGCGAGGGGTGGCCGGTTTGCGGGGTGCCGCGGGTGATGCGCTGTCGTTTTCCATGGCTCAAGAATCTACTCGTTTCCTATGAATTTCCCTAAGCCGGCTGTGTGTTGACCTAATCCCCGTCGGTCGGGCAGCCCGGCGCAGCCACCGCGCAGGACCGATCCACGAGCACCAAATCGGCCGACAACACCGTCAATTCGAGTTCGTTCGCCCAGACCGCAACGTGTCCCGTCAGTGGCACCCAATCCTGGGAACCGAATCGATAGGCGGCCGAATACCAGACGAGCAACCTAACTCGATACCGACCGTCCGAATCGTAGGCGTGACTCGTCGGCGTTCTGGTCCACGGCGCTTGCCCGAGATCACGCCAGGAGGCTCCCCGAGTTGTACTCGTTCGCCTCTCGCCGTCTCCGAAGTACCGCCGGAACGCAACCGGGGTGAATCGGACGTCCGCGGGGTTGCCCAGTAGTTCACCGGACACGGTGTGAGCGGCGGCGGCGGTCCAGAAGTTCGTCGGGATTCGACGAACCGACCACCCGGACGGCTCGTCGAACTGGACCGGGGCGCGGGGGCGAAACGACTCAAGATCGCTAATCGAGGTCGGGCCGGTCCCGTCTTTCGGGGGCGAGGTTCCGACGCACTGGCCGTTGACAACAACGGGGCACTCGTCGGGGCCATCGCTCGAGTCGCCATCCGACCCACCCGATGTCGCGTCGCCCCACAGGTCGACGCCTCCGTCGGTTGTTCCCCCACTGACCGAGCAGGTCCCCGCCGCGATGCTCGCGGCGGTGCAGGTCGCCGCGACGGCCGGAACCGAGAGGGACGCCATCGCCACCGACGCCGACACAATCAGAGCGACGAGAGCGGGGCGCACCACGACGAATCCTTCCACGGGACAATTTCAGCGATGACGAGTGCCGAGTCGCGCGGCACCATCCGAATGCTCACGCGCAGTGGTTGCACCGCACCCGAGATACACGCGGCGACCTGTGCATCCACCAGAGTGTGACGACCCCTCACCGAGATCACCTCAAACCGGGTTATTCCGGCGTTGGGCGCGCCACCCCCGAGCGCCTCGAGAGCGCGAAAGCCGTCCTGTTCCTCGATTGCCCATTCCGCCGTGGTCACCTGTTCGATGAGTGACGGGTCCGCGCCGCGCATGATGTCGTTCGTGATGTCGATGTACGCGGTGACGGTCTCGGCGACCAGCATTTCGGCGTCAACCACCCGAACCGACGTGTCGATGGCGGATGGCGTCGGCGGGGAGGCGACGTCCGCCACGGAGGACGAGCAGGCCGCGAGCAGCGTTGCGAGAGAAACGAGTACGACGGCGTGGCGCATACCTCGATGGTGGCAAGAGTTTCACCCCGCGGGGGAAACTATCCACAGCTACGCCGGTGTCACTCCGTACCGCCGCGCCGTCAACGCGGGATTGGTGAGCCGGGCGTGGGCGACGCTGTCCGGATCCAGCGTCACGTCGCAG
>JAULYU010000200.1:0-2820 GCA_032117735.1 Microbacteriaceae bacterium | reverse complement strand
GGTCCAGAGCGACACAAACACGATGTGAAGGACCAGTGAGTTGACGGCGACTCCGTGGTTCGCGGTTGCTCCGGAATGGCTCATCTCGGCGAACGGCCACGCCGACGCGACGGCCACGAGGAACGCGGCGGCCAGCCAGAAAAAAGTCCGGGCGATCGCCAACACCGTGGTGGCGGCGGCCGCCATCCCGGTCGCACTCATCAACTGTTGTCCGAGTTCGGTGGTGAGGACGAAGAACCCGAAGTTCTCGTCGAAACCGGAATCAAATGCGGGCGTCGTTCCGATGACGGTGAAGTAGGTCAGCAGCGTGTACAGGACCAACGCGAGCGTCCACACGATTCCGGCTCCGAGCGCGACCGTCTGAACTCGGTGGGCGGCCGGACCCGGGGGAAGAACGAACAGCACGACGCCCAATCCGCCGATAACCAGCGCACCCGACAACGACACGAGCAACTTGACGAGCGGCGTACCCCACCTGACCAGATCGCCGGCGTCCTCGAGCCCACCCGGCGCGGCACCGCCGCCGAAACTCAGGGCAAACCACGTGCCGACGAACGCGGCGATGGCCAGGGGAACTCCGATCACCAGTCGCTGTCGCATCACTCCTTGAGCCTACCCAGCGATTCTGGGCGAAAAGAAAGGGGCGGAGTTGCCTCCGCCCCTTTCGAAAAGCACACGCTACTTGACGGCAGCCTTGAGCTTGGAACCAGCCGAAATCTTGACGCCCTTGGAGGCGGCGATCTGAATGGTGGCACCCGTCTGGGGGTTGCGTCCCTGACGAGCGGCGCGGTTGGTGCGGTCGAATGCGACCCAACCGGGGATGGTGACCTTGTTACCCTTGGCTACTTCGCCGGAAACAGTGGCGAAAAGAGCATCGAGAACACCGTTGACGGTGACCTGGCTCTCTCCGGTGTGTGCGGCGATTGCCGCAACGAGCTCGGAACGGTTCATGTGAGTCCTCCTGAGACTGTGTTAGTGAAATGCTCTTCCGCAAGTTTCCTCACGATTTCGCTGTTTCAGACTACCAAGAAGACTTCTTTACGCCGGGCAATTCTCCTCGGTGTGCCATTTCGCGGAATCGGACACGCGAGATGCCGAATTTCGAGAGGAAACCGCGGGGACGGCCGTCGATCGCGTCACGTCCGCGAACGCGCACGGGCGAGGCGTTGCGGGGCAACTTCTGCAGTCCGAGACGAGCGGCCTCGCGCGATTCGGCGGTTCCGTTGGGGTCAACGAGTGCCTTCTTGAGCTCGAGGCGCTTGGTCGCGTAGCGCGCCACAATCACCTTGCGCTGCTCGTTACGTGCAATCTTGCTTTTCTTCGCCATGGTTAGCGCTCCTCACGGAATTCAACGTGCTTGCGGACGACCGGGTCGTACTTCTTGAGAACGAGTCGGTCAGGGTTGTTACGACGGTTCTTGCGGGTCACATAGGTGTAACCCGTTCCCGCCGTGGAGCGCATCTTGATGATGGGACGAACGTCCTGTGACTTTTTCGCCATTAGAACTTCACCCCGCGTGCGATGAGGTCACGCATGACGGAGTCGATTCCGCGGGCGTCGATTGTTTTGATGCCCTTGACCGACAGGGTCAGGGTCACCTTACGGCCGAGCGTCGGCACGTAGTAGGTCTTCTTCTGGATGTTCGGGTCGAACCGACGCTTGGTGCGTCGGTGTGAGTGTGAAATGCTGTGTCCGAAACCAGGAGTGGCTCCGGTCACCTGGCACACTGCTGCCATGGTTTTCTCCTTGTAGTTACCGTGGGGGACGAACCCCACCCAAGATCACTTGTCTGCGTCCGTCTCGGTGAGACGGTCACGGCGTGCACGCACGCGTGCAACCTCTCAAGGGTACGCGATAAAGTCGCCCAGAACAAACTCAGGTCACCCGCTCCCCGATTTCACCGCCGGCGACTGGGTCAACGAGCACCGCGCAGTGCTCAGGGGAAGTTTTGGCTACAACTAGTCGAGCAGCAGAGCCGGTTCCTCGATAATGCTCGCGAGGTCCGCGAGGAATCGGCTTGCAACATCGCCGTCGACAACGCGGTGATCGAAGGAGGCACCGATTGTGGTCACGAACCGCGCTTCGATCTGTCCGTCGACAACCCAGGGCTTTTGCTTGATGGTGCCGAGCGCCACAATCGACACTTCGCCCGGATTAATGATGGGCGTGCCCGTATCAACGCCGAACGACCCGAGGTTCGTGATGGTGATCGTCCCGTTGGACATATCTTCCAGCGTCGTCTTGCCGTCCCGTGCGGTCACGGTGAGGTTTTCGAGGCCGAGCGCCAACTGTTTCAGGTTGAGAGTGTGGGCTTCTTTCACGTTCGGAACAATCAGTCCGCGCGGAGTCGCGGCGGCGATGCCGAGATTCACGTAGTGGTGGACGATGATGTCCTTATCCGTCCACGACGAGTTGACCGTGGGGTTCCGTTGAACCGCCCAGACCACCGCGCGCGCCATCACCAACAGCGGCGACACGCGGATTCCCTGAAAGTCGGGTGAGGCTTTCAGCCGTTTGACGAAGTCCATGGTGCGCGTGGCGTCCACGTCCACGAACACCGACACGTGGGGCGCTTCGAACTTCGACTTGACCATCGCCGCGGCGATGGCCTTTCGCACTCCCTTGACGGGGATGTATTCCTCGCGCTCCTGGGGCCACTCGGGCGTTGCGACGTTTCGGAAAACGGTTTTGACCTGAGACTGCCGGACGACGTCCTCGCGGGTGACCTCTCCGTTCACACCCGTCGCCAAGACGCTCTGAATGTCCACGCCGAGTTCTTTGGCGAGTTTACGGACGGGGGGCTTGGCCAAGACCGCAACC
>JAULYU010000199.1:0-8529 GCA_032117735.1 Microbacteriaceae bacterium | reverse complement strand
TGTGCGGAGCCCAGCCCCTCGGACTCAAGTGCGGTCACTGTGGCGGACGCGAAGTTTCATGGTCCGGGGTCGGTTCGGTGCGAACAGCGGACGAACTGGGACGAGCGTTTCCGAAAATCCCGGTGATCGTCGCGGACGCGGAACACCGATTCCTCGAGGTTCCACGGCGCCCCTGTTTGGTGATCGCCACCCGCGGCGCCGAACCCATTGTCAGCGGGGGCTATGCCGCGGTGCTGATTGTCGATGGCGACAAGGAACTTCAGCGGCCGGGTTTGCGAACAACCGAAAACTGTCTGCGCTGGTGGGGGCACGCCGCGAGCCTCGCCGCACCGTCGGGGACGCTCATCATCGCCAACGTCGACGGTGTGTTCGCCACGCAGTTCGCCTCCAACCGGTGGGAGGACGTCGTGGCCACGGAACTGCGCGAGCGCCGTGCGCTGGGCTTCCCCCCGGCGACACGAGCGATTGCGGTGCGCGGAACAATCGTCGAGCTGCAGACCGTTCGCGAACTTCCCGAGGTGACGGGACACCGCGTGATCGGTCCGGCACCGGACAGGGAATCCTTTCGGATTGTCGTTTTCGCAGATTATCGGGCGGCTCCCGCAGTGATTGCGGGCATTCGGGCGCACGTCATCACGTCCGGCGCCAACTCGCTCCGTGTGCACTGTGACGACCTGTCGATTTTCGATGAACTCGATGAAGACTGAAACAATGGCGTCATGAGCATGCGCGTCGTCTTCGCCGGTAGCCCCAATGTTGCGGTTCCGTACCTGCGCGCACTGCACGACCACGGATTCACGATCGCCGCGGTGATCACCCGCGAAGACTCGCCGGTCGGTCGCAAGCGTGTGGTGACCCCCACCGCCGTCGCACGAGAAGCGGAACGCCTCGAGCTACCGACAGTAAAGGCCAACACCCTCCGCGACATCGAGATTCCGGACGTTGATCTGGGAATTGTGGTCGCGTACGGCGGAATGATTCCGGACCGACTCCTGGAGCGCCCTGCCTCGGGGTGGATCAATGTTCACTTCTCGCTACTTCCCGAGTATCGGGGCGCGGCACCTCTGCAACGCGCGATGTGGGACGGTCGGGACAGCACCGGAATCACGATCTTCCAACTGGTCACCGAACTCGATGCCGGTCCCGTTTTTGCCTCCCGCGACATTCCGTTCGTGGCGGAGGAAACGGCAACGGACGCGTTAATGCGAATCGCGTCCGACACGACGGACGACCTCGTCGCGGTCGCCCACCAGATCGGCGCTGGGACGATTTCCGCCCACCCGCAAAGCGGACGCGTGAGTTTCGCCCCTCGTTTCGTTCGAGAGGACGGGCGCATTGACTGGTCCGCACCATCCGACCTCATTCGTCGCAGGATCCGCGCCGTGACCCGCGAACCGGGGGCGTTCACGACCCTGGCGGGTGAACCGTTCGGTGTCCTTCGCGCCGGAGCAGGGGACGGCTCGACTCTGCCCGCCGGATCGGTGACGGTCACGCCGTCGGGCGTTTTAGTTGGAACCGGGGATTCAGCGCTCGAGTTGCTCGTCGTTCAGCCGCACGGGAAACCCGCGATGGCCGCGTCGGACTGGGGCCGAGGGCTCCGTGCGGCAGTCGTGTTCGCGTGACGACTGCCCGCGAAGTGGCGCTCGACGTGTCGGCGCTGATTCGGACCGACGATGCCTACGCAAACCTGGTGCTGCCGAACGCGATTCGCGATGCACGACTGAGCCCCCGAGACGCGGGACAGGCAACGGATCTGACCTACGGGACGCAGAGGTGGAGGGGTTACCTCGACGCAATCCTCGATGAGTGCGTGACCGGCTCGCGGGGACGCGTCGACGCGGGGGTGCTTGACCTGTTGCGGTTGGCGACCTTTGAACTCGTCATCCGTAACGAACCGCCACACACTGTCAACGAGTGGGTCAATCTGGCGAAGAAACGATTTCGTCGAGCGACGGGATTCGTCAACGGAATTCTCCGATCTGTCGTGGCTCGTTCGGGAACCGAGTGGCGCGAGGTCATCGAACGCCGCGGAACGGCGAGTGCGATGCGGGCAACCCTGTGGTCGCACCCGCAGTGGATTGTGGACGAGTACCTCTCGCTCGTCGGCGAATCAGAGGTCGACCGGTTGTTGGCCGCGAATAACGATCCGCCCGCCCCCACGCTGATCGCACTCCCCGGGGTCGGGTCGAGACCGGACGGAGTGACGGCCACGGAACTGTCACCCTACGGGTTCGCCTCACCCGGCGGCGCCCTGGGAACAATCCATGGAGTGTCCGAGGGCGTCGTGCGCGTTCAGGACGAGGGTTCGCAACTCGCCGCGCTGACGCTCATCGCCGCACTACCGTTGCGACCGGGGGAACGTTGGCTCGATCTGTGCGCGGGTCCGGGCGGCAAGGCTGCACTGTTGGCGGCAGTCGCTGCGCCCGCGTCAATCGAGCTCGTCGCCAATGAAGTCCTGCCCCACCGTGCGGAACTGGTGCGTCGTTCGATCGCGCCGTTCGCCGAGCACGTAACGATTTCTGTGGCCGACGGACGGGAATTCTGCGCCGTGAACCCCGGTGTGTTCGACCGAATCCTGGTGGACGCGCCCTGCACGGGTGTGGGTGCGCTTCGACGACGACCGGAGGCGCGCTGGCGTAAGAGCCCGGAGGACGTTCCGAATCTGGTCACCCTGCAGCGGGAGCTGCTGAGTGCCGCTCTCGGAGCCGTGACCGTGGGCGGAGTCGTGGCGTACGTGACGTGTTCACCGCTGACGGCCGAGACGGTCGACGTGGTGGACGGGGTTCTCTCCCACCACCCGGAAGCGGAGTTGCTCGACACCGCCGCGGTGATGACTCGGGTTGCACCGTCCCTCGCCGACGCACGGCGCGGCACCGCGGTGCAGTTGTACCCTCATCGGCACCACACCGACGCGATGTTCGTGCAACTGATTCGCCGGACGCGGTAACCTGACGACCATGGGCGTCCGAATCAACCCGAGCATCCTCAGTGCCGATTTCGCCAACATCGCGCAGGAGTTGTCGCGGATTGACAACGCTGACTTCGTGCACGTCGACGTGATGGATAACCACTTCGTCCCGAACCTGACGTTTGGACCGCAGATGGTCGAGCGCATCAAGGCGACCTCACCGATACCGCTCGATGTTCACCTGATGATTGCCGACCAGGACACGTGGGCGCCGGGTTACGCCGAACAGGGCGCGGAATCGATCACTCTTCACGTCGAAGCCACGACCGACCCTGTCGCCACTGCACAGAAGATTCGCGATATCGGCGCCCGCGTGGGTATCGCGCTGAAACCCGGCACGCCGTTTGCGGACATCGTCGAGATCGCCCACCATTTTGACCAGATTCTGGTCATGACCGTGGAACCGGGGTTCGGGGGACAGGCGTTCATGGACTCTCAATTGAGCAAGGTTCGGGAGGTGGCGGCTTTCCGGGAGTCAACGGGAACGCCGTTCTGGCTTCAGGTCGACGGAGGAGTCACCGAACAGACCATCGTGTTGGCCGCCGAGGCGGGTGCGGACACGTTTGTGGCCGGGTCGGCCGTCTACGGCACGGACAACGCCGCGCTCGCCGTGGAGAACCTCCGTAAGATTGCTCGGGATCACTCACACCGATAGGAGCACCATGGAAAAGCCAGAGATTGAACCGACGCTGGGACCCGAGCCGACCGAGCTCGTCATCGAGGACATCACCGTCGGTTCGGGCGAGGCGGCGTCACCCGGCGCTACCGTTGAGGTGCACTACCTCGGTGTCACATTCGACGGCGAGGAGTTCGACGCCTCGTGGAATCGCGGTGAAAGCATCGAGTTCCCGCTCAACGGTCTCATTCGCGGCTGGCAAGAGGGCATTCCCGGGATGAAGGTCGGCGGCCGTCGCAAGTTGGTGTGTCCCCCGGAGTGGGCCTACGGTCCCGCCGGCGGAGGACACCGATTGTCGGGACAAACCCTCGTTTTTGTGATCGATCTGTTGGCGGTTCGCTAGAAGGTTACGATGGGAAAGTGAAAACTTTCGACGAACTGTACGCGGAACTGCGGATTGTCCAGTCCGAGAGACCGGACGACAGCGCCACGGTGAAACTGTTGGACGGCGGGATTCACGCGATCGGCAAAAAGATCGTCGAAGAAGCGGCCGAGGTCTGGATGGCGGCGGAGCACCAGTCCGCCGCGGACACCGCCGAAGAAATCTCGCAGTTGCTGTACCACCTTCAGGTCCTGATGATCGCTCGCGGGATTACCCCCGACGACGTCTACGCGACCCTCTAGCCAAAGGAACATCGTGCTCAAGGTCGCCATTCCCAACAAGGGGATTCTGTCGGACACGGCGACGGAGATGTTGACCGAAGCGGGGTACGTCGGACGCCGCGACCCCCGTTCTCTGCACGTGATTGATGAGCCCAATGGCGTCGAGTTTTTCTACCTGCGCCCGCGAGACATCGCGACGTACGTCGGTTCGGGCGCACTCGACGTGGGGATTACCGGCCGGGATTTGCTCCTCGATTCGACGAGTGCCGCGGTCGAGCTCGATGAGTTGGGTTTTGGTGAGTCGACATTTCGTTTCGCGGGTTCACCGGGAGCGTTCACCTCGGTGAATGACCTAGACGGCATTCGTGTCGCGACGTCCTACTCAACCCTCGTCACCCGTTTCCTCGCCACCCAGAACGTGTCCGCCACACTGGTTCAACTGGACGGAGCGGTCGAGTCTGCCATTCGTCTCGGTGTCGCGGACGCGATCGCCGACGTCGTGTCGACCGGTTCCACCCTGAAGAGTCAGGGACTCGAGATTTTCGGCCCGGTCATTCTCGAGTCCGTCGCGGTGCTCGTGTCGGCTAATCCAAACGCGCCCGGTATGGACGTCCTCCGCCGTCGGCTCGCCGGTGTCAAGGTGGCCCGCCAGTTCGTTCTCATGGACTATGACCTGCCACTATCGCTCGTCGATGCGGCCAGTGCGATAACACCGGGGCTCGAGTCGCCGACCATTTCGCCGTTGCGAGACCCCAACTGGGTTGCCGTTCGGGTCATGGTTCCCCATTCCCAGATGAACCAGGTCATGGACGATTTGTACGAGTTGGGAGCCCGCGCAATTTTGGTGAGTGCAATTCACGCGGCTCGAATCTGATGTCGCTCGCCGTTCGGGTGATTCCCTGCCTCGATGTGGCTAGCGGTCGAGTGGTGAAAGGAGTCAATTTCGCCAACCTCCGCGATTTGGGCGACCCCGTCGAACGCGCCTCGCTCTATTACCAACAGGGTGCGGACGAACTGACCTTTCTCGATGTCACCGCGACCATCGAAAACCGCTCGGCCATGTACGACATCGTCGAGCGGACCGCCCAAACGCTCTTCATTCCGCTCACGGTCGGGGGCGGAATCCGCTCGACGGACGATGTTGCGCGGTTGCTGGGACACGGTGCCGACAAAGTCAGTGTCAGTTCGGCGGCGATTGCGCGACCCGAACTCATCGACGACATTGCCGAGCGTTTCGGAGCGCAAGTCCTCGTCCTCTCGCTCGACGTGGCCCGCTCCGCCGCGTGCGAAAGCGGGTGGGCGGTCACGACCCACGGTGGTCGGACCCTGACCGAGGTCGATGCCCTGTCCTGGTCGAGTGAGGCAGTGAATCGAGGGGCGGGAGAACTGTTGGTCAACTCGATCGACGCCGATGGAACCCGAGCCGGTTTTGACCTCGACCTGATTGCGGCGGTTCGGTCCGTCGCTCACGTTCCGTTGGTCGCGTCGGGTGGCGCGGGGCAGTTGTCCGACTTTGCGCCGGCGGTCCGCGCCGGTGCGGACGCCGTGCTGGCTGCTAGCGTTTTTCACACGGACGAGGTGTCCATCGGTGACGTGAAGTCGGCGATTCGCGAGGAAGGATTCGAGGTGAGATCGTGAACATCGACGAACTGACGTTCGGGTCGGACGGTCTGGTGGTGGCGGTGGTGCAACAACACGACACGCACGAGGTGTTGATGGTTGCCTACATGAACGCCGAGGCCGTGCGTCGAACGCTCGCTGACGGTCGCGTGACGTACTGGAGTCGTTCGCGAAACGAATTGTGGCACAAAGGCGACACCTCGGGAAACTCCCAGCGGCTCGTGTCCATCACCGCGGATTGCGATGGTGACGCGCTACTCGTTGTCGTCGATCAGACCGGACCCGCCTGTCACACGGGCACTGCCACCTGTTTCACGTCGGATAACGAGGTGCGGGCATGACGACGACGCGCGCCGAATTCGACGTCGCCGTGGCCGCTGGTCCGGTCGTTACGGTTCTGAAAACCGTGTTCATCGATGGGGTATCACCCGTGGCGCTGTATTCCCACCTCACCAACGGCTCGCCCGGAACTTTTCTGCTCGAATCCGCGGAACAGGGTGGCATTTGGTCGCGCTACTCCTTCGTCGGCCTGTCGGCGTGGGGTTGCCTGACCGAAGACAACGACCGGTCGGTGTGGCTGGACTACGGGTTGTCCGAGGACGCCGCGTTCGGAGGCGAGGTACCCCCTCGACGTTTGGATGCTCTGGACACGCTGTATGCGCGGTGGGCGTCACCCGCGTCGACCGACCTACCACCCCTGACCAGCGGATTGGTGGGCTATCTGGGCTGGGACACGATTCGGGAAATCGAGAATCTTCCGAACGCACCCACCGATGAATCGGCTGTTCCCGGGCAGTCGATGCTTTTTGTTCGCGACCTTCTCGTCTTCGACCACAAAACCTCGCTCCTGCACATCTCGACCGCCGTGCTCGTGTCCAACAACCCGGATGTCGATTGGGAGTCGTCGGGTCGACGCCTTGAGGACATCGCCGGTCGACTGCGAACTCAACTTTCTCTCGAACCCCTGGCTCCGCCCGCGTCCGAGGCGGTCGCACCGGTTTCCCGCACCGCGAAGAACGACTTTCTTGACACCATCGACCTGGCGAAAAAGTTCATCCGCGACGGCGACGTCTTCCAGGTCGTGATTTCGCAACGGTTTGACACCCCACTGGTGGCCACGAGCGTTGATGTCTATCGGATGCTGCGTGCGCTCAACCCCTCGCCCTACATGTACCTGCTCAGCCTCGAGACGGCGTCGCGCGAGGTATTCGCCGTCGTCGGCTCGTCCCCCGAGGCGCTGGTTAAAGTGACAGAGGGTCGGGTCTTTAGTCACCCCATTGCCGGAAGCCGACCCCGTGGTGATTCGCCCGAGCGGGACGTCCAACTCGCCGAAGACCTTCTCGCTGACCAGAAGGAACGGGCCGAGCACCTGATGCTCGTCGATCTCGCCCGAAACGACCTCTCCCGTGTGTGCGTTCCCGGATCCGTCGCGGTCACCGAGTTCATGAAGGTCGAACGTTTTTCGCACATCATGCACCTGGTGTCGAGCGTCGAGGGCGATATCGCGCCCGGGATGACTCCGGTCGATGTGTTTCGTGCCACCTTCCCGGCCGGGACGCTCTCTGGTGCCCCGAAACCACGGGCTCTTGAGATTATTGACGAGCTCGAACCCGCCGGTCGAGGGGTGTACGGGGGAGTCGTCGGCTATATCGGTTTCGGTGGTGATTCCGACCTTGCCATCGCCATCCGAACCACCGTTATTGCCGGGGGACGGGCTACGGTGCAGGCGGGAGCGGGAATCGTTGCCGACTCGGATGCGGAGTCGGAATTCAACGAAACGGTCGCCAAAGCAGCGGCACCGCTGCGCGCAATCGCCGCGGCGAACGCCCTTCGGTCCGCGCTAGAATAGGCGCAGGAGGAACGCACATGAACGATGCATACGACCCCGGTCACGGATCGTCCCCGGCCGCGTGGACCGGAGTGACCATCATGATTATCGGAGTTGCCGCCGGGACCCTCTTTTTCTGGTTTGATATGCCGACCCTCGTGTGGGCGTCGTCGACGCTGTTGGTGGTGGGACCCATCGTCGGAACCATCATGGCCAAAGCCGGCTACGGCGTGGGCGGTTCCAAAACAAAGGCCACGCACTAGTCGTGCTCGACGCGCTAACGGCGGGAGCATTAGACGATGCGGCGACGAGGCGCGAAAGCGTGTCCCTCGCCGAAATAGAGCGCCGCGCCCTCCGTGCACCACGACCGAACGATGGCTATACCGCGCTGGCGCCGACCGATCACGTGCGCGTGATTGCGGAAATCAAAAGGGCTAGCCCGTCCAAGGGAGATCTCGCTGCGATCGCCGACGCTCCGGAACTGGCCGCCGACTACGTTGCGGGAGGTGCCGATGCGATCTCGGTGTTGACGGAACAGCGTCGCTTCGGGGGCTCTCTCGCGGATCTCGCCGCAATTCGCGAACGAGTGACGGTCCCGCTCCTGCGCAAAGACTTCATCGCCGAGGAGTACCAGATTTTGGAGGCACGTGCCCACGGCGCCGACATCGTCTTGTTGATTGTTGCGGCGCTCGAGCAGCCGCTGCTGGAACGGCTCTTCACTTTCGCCCACCAACTCGACCTGTCCGTGCTCGTGGAAACCCATTCGGCGGACGAGGTTCGCCGCGCCGCGGATATCGGCTCGCAGCTCATCGGAGTGAATGCCCGCGACCTCAC
>JAULYU010000198.1:0-1808 GCA_032117735.1 Microbacteriaceae bacterium | reverse complement strand
CCGGCCGCCCATCGAGTCCAGACGGTCGCGCTCGGAGCCGGAGTCGTGTGGACGCTCGCGTTGGTCCTGTACACGCTGCTGACCTACTTCACCGTCATCGGAACGACGCCCGCATTTGATTCCGGTTTCGACGAGAACTTCGGGTTCTTCGTCCTCACCACCGAACTGGGACAGCAGTTGATGAGTGCGACCGGGATGGCGGCCACCACCACCACGGTGCTGGCTATCGCCCGGAGTTTCTTCTGGTTGGCCACCGCGTTCCTCGTGGCTGTCGCGTCGGCGTGGCCGCTCGCCGAGATGAGCCACTCCGGGGCGACCGCGAACCACGGAATCGCCGTCAACTCACTGGTCCTTCACATCGTGTTTGTGTCGCTCTGGACCGGGGGACTGGTCGCAACCATCGTTGCGATGCGCGCGGGAGCGAACCGGTTGGACGCACTCCGTCGCTACTCCTCCATCGCGCTGTTGGCCATTGCCATCGTGGCAATCACGGGTGTTTCGAGTGCCCTCATTCGAATCGGGACGCTCGAGAACCTCGACACCGAATACGGAACGCTCGTCATCCTCAAGGTCGTCGGTGTTGTGATTCTCGCCCTGCTCGGAATTCGCTGGCGACGCGCGGTCATCCCCCACCTCGATTCGACGCGCGGGGTCGTTGGCTTTGCACTCGCGGAAACCGCAATTCTCGGGGCGATTATCGGACTCGCGACCGGGCTCGCGCGAACCGCACCCCCAATCGACCAGGTCACCTCCGGGCCGATGTCGCCCGCCGAAATCCTCACCGGCCGAACCCTGCCCGGCGAGTGGACCTGGACGACGGCATTCACCGAGTGGAACATCGACCTCATCTGGGGGCTGTTCGCCGTCTTCACGACACTCTTTTACCTCTGGGGTGTTCGGCGGCTGAATCGTCGCGGTGACGCGTGGCCGGTTCATCGCACGCTCAATTGGATCGGGGCGATGGTGGTTCTGGTCTACACCACGAGCGGCGGAGTAGCGGTGTACGGGCAGTTCCTGTTCAGCGCTCACATGATCGCGCACATGCTCTTGACGATGCTCATTCCCGTGGGGATCGTCCTGTCGGCGCCGGTAACTCTCGCGGCACGGGCAATCGAAGTGCGCCACGACGGCTCTCGCGGAATGCGCGAATGGTTCCTCGGTATCGTCCAATCGCGCTGGATTGGCCTGGTCGGCCAGCCGTTTGTTTCCACCGCGGTCTTCGCTCTGTCGCTCATGGTGTTCTATTACTCGCCACTGTTGTCGTGGGCGTCAACGACCCACCTCGGACACCAGTGGATGATCCTTCACTTCCTGTTGTCCGGCTATCTGTTCGTTCAGGCGCTCATCGGCGTGGACCCGGCACCGCACCGAGCCTCGTATCCGGTCCGGCTGATCCTCCTGATGGGAACGATGGGCTTTCACGCCTTCTTCGGGCTGTCGTTGATGACGGGCGAGTCGTTGCTGTTGCCCGAGTGGTTCGGCGCGATGGGACGCACCTGGGGTGATTCACCGCTGGTCGATCAGCAGGTCGGCGGGGCAATCGCGTGGGGAATCGGCGAGCTACCGACGCTCATTCTGTCGGGAATGGTCGTCCTGTCCTGGATTCGATCGGACGCCCGCGAAGCGAAGCGAACGGACCGACAGGCAACCCGGGATAACGACGCGGAACTGCAGGACTACAACGCGATGCTCACCCGGCTTGACTCACGCGCGTCACGCGAGAAATAATCGACGAATTTATCACCACACTCGCCACGCCTCCACGTCGAGGGGGATGCCTGCGGGTACTCTGAACATTCCGACGAAAG
>JAULYU010000197.1:0-7456 GCA_032117735.1 Microbacteriaceae bacterium | reverse complement strand
AACGGAATCGCAACGGGTACCGAACGAATGTCGGCGAGGCTCGCGAGAGGCGTTCCGGACACAATCGACAACTCACCGGTCTCGGTCATGACCGTTCCTGCTCCGATGCGAATACCGGCGGTCTGCAGGGCGGTTTGGAGGTCCGTCGTCGTCAAACCGAGTCGTTTGAGTTTTGTGGCATTGGGCACGATGGCGATGTGTTCGCCGTTCGCGCCGAACACCGCGGCTTCGCGCACGCCGTCCAGTTTGGTGAGTTCACGAACCGCGATGTCGCGCAGGGCTTGATTGAGTTGGTCGGGGCTCAGATCACTCGTCACCGCCATCTGCAGCACGGGAATGTCCGCGAACGACCCCGCGATGACCTGCGGTTCGATACCGGCGGGTAACAGGCTGGAAATTCGATTGATTGCCAGTTGAACTTTTTGCTCGGCCGACTCGAGGCTCGTGCCGTAGGCGAACTCGGCGGTGATCTGGGACAGGCCGTTCTGTGAGGTCGCGGTCGTCGCCTCGAGACCGTTCACGCCCTGGATCGCGGTTTCAATCGGGGTGGAGACCTCTTTCTCGACAATGATGGGCGAGGCGCCGGGGTAGTTCGTCACGACGACGAGTTGAGGGAACGTGATCGACGGAATCAGCTCGAGTTTCAACAGTGACATCGCGATGCCACCGAAGATGGCGACCACAACCGTCACGAGGGCGATGAGCGCGCGGTTTCTCAGGCTGAATTCAGCGAGACGGTTCATGGGGTGATTCCTTTGTGTTGAGACGACGCGCCCAACGGACGCGGGCTAAATCTGTGGCGATGTGGCGGCCCAGGCGATGATTGCGTCGCGAACGTACGAAGCTCCCTCGACTCCGCCGTAGTGGCGAGCGAAGCGTTCGTCCGTGACGTACATGTTCCCGAGCGCGACGAACTGTTCGGTGGTGGGCTCGATTCCGCCCCAGCCCTGGGTGACCCAGTCGCGGTGTCGGAGGACGAGTGCGACGACAACGTCGTCGGTGACGGGAAGACCGGTCGCGTGAGCGTCCAGATATTCGTTCTTCAGAGCGACACCTTCGGCCAGGAATTGTTCCCGCCCGATAGCCCCGATGTTCTTCCACCACGAGCTCGCGTTGGTCCAGGCCTCGGTTCCCCAACGTTCGACCACTTCATCACGATGGTCATCGTGATGAAAGAGGGGAACAACGGACACGGGTACTCCTTCGTACGGTGTTACTAAGCCTAACCGCGGAATTCTCGGATGGGGACACGAGTACGCTGACGGATGTGACCGCGCTGTCGAAGTCCGTCCTTGCCGTGTTTCTCGGCGGGCTGTTGGGGAGCGCGGCGCGAATCGGCATCACCCTCGTCGCCGGGCGAATCGACGAGTACTGGTGGCCGTACCCGATTCTTTTTATCAATTTGTTTGGGTCGTTTGCGCTCGGATTCCTCGTCGGACGGGGAATGGGGAAACTTCCCGCGTGGCTTCAGTTGGGGATAACCACCGGTTTCCTCGGAGGTTTCACCACGCTGTCCGCGATTTCACTAGACGTCGCCGTCCCCGCCGTCCGGCACGGAATCGGACCGCTGTTGGTCATGGGGTCGTACGCGGTCGGTTCCATCGTGTTGGGCCTGGTCAGTGCGATCCTGGGATTGCGGCTCGGGTCGAGGCATTCCGAGGTTGCACCGTGATCGACGGGTGGTGGTTGGCCGCGCAAATCCTCGCGGGCGGACTCGGGGCCGTCGCCCGATTCGGCGTCATGTCGATCGTCCGCCCCGGCGTCTGGTCGTGGGGGCTTGTCGCGGTCAACGCCGCCGGTAGCCTCGTGGTTGGCGCAGCGGCGGGCGCATTCACCGTCCAGGCACTCGACTGGACAATCGTGGCGCTCGTACTCGGATTTGCGGCCGGTTTCACCACATTTTCCACCCTGACCGTCACGGCCGCCCAACACATCGAGCGCCGCGAAATTCGAACCGGCACCATCATCGTCACCTCGCACGTCGTCGTCGGAATCGCCCTTGCCGCCGTTGGGTATATCTCCACCAGCATGTTGCTCGGTGCGTGATATTCTGTTCTTCTGACGCCCCCGGACATGACGATCGCCGGAGAGGCGAAATGTGTGAGGGAAAGGGGTCCGCTATGGGCCGCGGCCGTCAAAAAGCGAAGCACACCAAGGTGGCGCGTGAACTGAAATACTTCAGCCCCGACACCGACTTGACCAAGTTGGAATCGGAACTCGGCGGAAACCCCCGTCTCGACGAAGACCTCGCGAAGTGGCCCGAATACGCGGACACCGCAACGTCGGCCGATTCGGACGCGGACGACGGTGCCGCTTCCGCTAGCGAACCGACATCCGACGTCGACGACGCGGACAAGGCTCAGTCCGCGTAAGTGCCAACCAGTCGCACGGCTCCGCCGTCGACGCCCTTGGCGCCGGTGACGTACCCGTCGGTCGAGTGTTCGCGATCCGAAATGTGACCGACCACCCAGGATTCGATTCCGGCAGCGGTCCATTCGCGCGTCAGAGTGCTGGCCGATTCGTGGGACACGACGGCGAGCATTCCGATGCCCAGATTCCACGTTCCCTCGGCGGCTTCGAGCGAATCGCCCGCCCAGTCGGATAACACTCGAAAAACGCGGGGCGGCGACCAGGTCGAGCGATCGAGGTCGACCCACACGCCTCGCGGTAAAACCCGCGAGAGGTTTGCGGCGATTCCGCCGCCCGTGACGTGGGACAGTGCGTGAATCGCGCCCGGGTGCTCGGCGAGGGAGTCGAGAAGTGGCGTCGTGTACAGCCGGGTCGGCTCGAGCAGTTCGAGCCCCAGCACCCGGTCGAATTCCGGAACCACCTGGTCGACGGCGAGTTTGCGCTTCGCCAGGATGTGCCGAACGAGCGAATACCCGTTCGAGTGAATCCCGCTCGACGCCATCGCGATGACGACGTCACCCGGTTGAACGCGCTCGGCGCCCAACATCTCGTCCGCTTCGACCGCACCGACGGCCGCCCCGGCGACGTCGTAGTCGTTTTCGCCCAGTAGCCCCGGATGCTCGGCGGTTTCACCACCGACCAGGGCTGTGCCGGTCAGCGCACACGCCTCGGCAATTCCGCGGACGATGTCGGCGATGCGTTCCGGAACGACCTTGCCGCACGCGATGTAGTCGGTCATGAACATGGGCTTTGCGCCAACGACCACGATGTCGTCCACGACCATCCCGACGAGGTCGTGCCCGATCGTGTGGTGAACGTCAAGGGCCTGCGCGATGGCGACCTTCGTGCCCACGCCATCAGTCGACGTCGCAAGAATCGGTCGGCGGAAATCTTTGAGGAACGACACGTCCATGAGTCCGGCGAAACCGCCCACACCGCCGAGGATGTCGGGGCCGTGCGTCGCCGCGATGGCGGATTTCATGAGTTCGACAGCTTTGTCCCCCGCCTCGGTGTCGACACCGGCGGCGGAATAGGAATTGGAAGCCGTCATTGGGCAATTCTACCGACACGCCCCATTCACGGTGTGAGAGAATGAACGCGGAGCCGAACGGCACCGACATCCATTCGAAGGAGTTTGCCTCGTCATGTGCGGCATCGTCGGAATCGTCTCGTCAACCCCCGCCAATCAACAGGTTTACGACGCGCTCGCACTGCTGCAGCACCGCGGCCAGGACTCGACCGGAATCGCCACCTGCGAGGGCACGACAATTCACTCGGCGAAAGCGAAGGGCCAGGTTCGCGAGGCGTTTCGCACGCGCGACATGCGCGGACTGCTCGGGAACGTCGGCCTGGGACACGTTCGCTACGCCACGCGCGGCAACGCCAAGCGGGAAGAGGAAGCCCAACCGTTCTTCGTCAACGCGCCGTACGGCATCATCCTCGTCCACAACGGGAACCTCACGAACACCCGCGAACTGACCCGCGAGCTCAACGAGGACGACCGGCGGCACCTCAACACCAACTCGGACACCGAACTTCTCGTCAACGTCCTCGCCCACGAACTGCAGGCGGCAACCACGGTCGAAAAGTTTTCCCCGGACAATGTGTTCGACGCGGTCGCCCGGTTACACGAGCGCGTCGAAGGCTCCTACGCCGCCATCGCCCTCATCGCCGGGCACGGACTTCTCGCCTTCCGCGACCCGTTCGGAATTCGTCCGCTCGTCCTCGGGCGACGGAACGCCGGACTGGTCGGCGCGGACTGGGTTGTCGCGAGCGAGTCGCTCGTCCTCGAATCGGCCGGATACGAGGTGATCCGAGACGTCGAGCCGGGTGAAGCGATTTTCGTGTCCCTCGACGGTGAACTGGTGTCGCGACAGTGCGCGAAAAATCCCGTGCTCATTCCGTGTTCGTTCGAATACGTCTATCTCGCGCGCCCTGACTCGATCATGAACGGAATTTCGGTGTACGAAGCGCGCCTGCGCCTCGGTGACCGCCTCGCCGACACCATCGCCAAGTGGGCTCCCGCGGGCGACATCGACGTCGTCATGCCCATCCCCGACTCGTCCCGGCCCGCGGCCCTGCAGGTCGCCCGCAAACTCGGGATCGAATACCGCGAGGGGTACTACAAGAACCGCTATGTCGGCCGAACGTTCATCATGCCGGGGCAGGAGGAACGCCGAAAAGGCGTCAAACAGAAACTCAATGCGATGCCGTCCGAGTTCAAGGGCAAGAACGTCCTCATCGTTGACGACTCGATTGTGCGGGGTACCACGTCACGAGAAATCGTCGAGATGGCGCGCAACGCCGGCGCCAATTCGGTGACGTTCACGTCCGCTGCCCCACCCGTGCGATTCGCCCACGTCTACGGCATCAACATGCCGAGCCGCGCCGAACTTGTCGCCGCCGGACGCAAGATTCCCGAAATTGCATCCGAGATTGGCGCCGACCACCTCATCTATCAAGAGGTCGACGATATGAAAAGCGCGATTCTCGAAGGCAGCAGCCTGACCGAACTCGAGATGTCGTGTTTCACCGGCGATTACGTGACGGGAACCGTGACTCCCGAATACCTGCGCTGGGTGGAAGCGAACCAGTCGTCGTAGTTCTGCGCGCTAGTTCTTCGGTCGTGGGGCTGGTTTCGATGTTGGCTTCGGTTTCGGTGTTGTGGTTTTCTTCGCGGTCGTCTTCGTGATCGAGGCGACTCCGCGCGACGTCTTCGTGCGGGCATCGATGATGAAGCCGACCAGACCGCCGAGGGACAGCCCGATCACGAAGCCGAACAGCGCGAAGAAGCCGAACGTCGGCCAAAAACCCACCGAGGGGTTGATCGGTGCCGCGCCCGTGACAAAAGCCGACGCAATGACGCCCACCACAGCGCCCGTCATCATGAACGACCACATGCGCGGTGCGCGGCGGATGGTGACCTCTTCTGTAGCCATGTCTCTATTCTCGCAGGGCAGAAAGGGGGACGAGTTCCGCGAGGGACGCCCGCGTTCCCGATGCTCGAACGGCCCCGCGACCGATGGACTCATCCCACGTTTCGTCCCCAACCGCGAGGGCCACGAGAGTCGCCGCATCCAGTTCGATGACGTTGGGCGGGGTTCCGCGCGTGTGACCAAGTCCCTCGACGATCTGGACAGCGCCGTGGGGTGGGACGCGCACCTCGACAGACTTGCCGGGGGCGATGCGGGCAAACTCCTGCAGGATGAATCTCACCGCAGTCGCCGTCAGTTCGCGGTCAGTCGAACCGCTCCTGACCGCGGCAATCGCAGTGCGACCGCGCTCGGAATCGATTCGGCGGAGAGGCACGGCTTCAATGCTAACGACGAATAACACAGGGGCCACACCGAGACGGTGCGACCCCTGTGTGTGTTCGATTTATCGCTGTGCGCGACGCGAACGGAATGCAACCGCAGCGGCAACCGCAAGAGCCGCGACTCCCGCAACACCGGTCAGGCCGGCAACAGCAGAGGCGTCCGATCCCGTATTGGCCAACGGCTCGCCGGAACCGCCATCTTGCTCGTCCCACGACGTGTTACAGCCAACGTAGGTATCGTCACCAACAAATTCGATTAGGACGCCCGCGTCAAAAGGGTCCGTGTAGGAAGGATTGGGATCTCCAAAAATCAAACTGTTGTAAATGCGATACTCCACGTCAATCGTTGTGCAGGGGGCGAATTGGTACCAGTTTGTTGCTTGTCCATTGAGTTGACTCAGTTGAAATGCATTCTCCTGCTCACCGTTGACAAATATCAATCCCTTAGCCAAGTCCTCCCCATTAGAAGTCAAAGTAAAAGATGGGTTGTTGAAACTAACACTGGTGGATGTTGTTTCCAACGTGATGGGGTCGCCGGCGCCGTAGCTTATGCAGTCCGGGTATGTTTGGTTGCCAAGAAACTCAACAATATCGGAGGCAGCGTAGGCGTCTTCGATTGAGAGATTCTGATGCTCATTCGCTGAGATATACAATTCGTCGTAGACCCTTATCTCTACATCGACGTTTTCACAGGGGCGATATGTGACCCAATCGATAGTTGTTACGGGGTCCCACAGCGGTCCGTACTCCACGCGCTCATTCCCTACATAAATCGCCACCAAGGTCGAGTTCGGCGCGTCTGTGGTCCACGTCGCAGACTCTCCGGTGTTGATCTCGTCATTATCTGCGGACATAGAGACTGCCGAAGCCGGAGTGGCAACGCCAACCGATATGGCGACGGCCAGTAGCGCAACGGCGAACGCCGCTGACTTTTTATTTCTGGAGGACACGGTAAGTCTCACTTTCGTTAGTTGCTCATTTATTTAATCGTTTTAACAAACTATCGGAGACCCCCCTCAATAGCAAGGGGATAGCGTCCGGCGCGCCTTCCGTCCTGTTTGCGACCAACAAACAGAGGGGCCGCACCCCTATCGGTGCGACCCCTCTGTTTGTTTCGTGAAACTAGCGCTGTGCGCGACGCGTGCGACGTGCAACGGCTACCGCCACTGCCAACGCGGCGACACCGGCAACTCCAGTCAATCCGACCAAGGTTGAGGAGTCAGAACCAGTCTTGGCCAAGTCTTCAGGCTCTCGGTCGCCTTCACCCCAGGCGGGATTACAGTCAACGGTGTTGTCTCCGATCCACTGAATCGTGACTGAGTCTTCATATGGATCGGCAAAGTCTTTTACATTGGTTCCAACAAAGCCTTCGTCATACACACGGAACGTGACATCAATCGTCACACAGGGTGCGATTGCCTCCCAAGGCACTGGGTCAGCGGGGTTCATATCCCACGCCTCAGATACAACGAATTCTCCGTTGAGAAAGACTGCAATAACAGTGCCCAAGTCGATATCCGAGGAGAGGGTAGCGGCCTCACCGGGCGCTACTGATGTCACATTTGATGTTATTGTCGCGGCCGAAGCGGGCGAAACGAGACCAACCTGCATAACGAGCACGAGTGATGATGCCGCCAGCGTGAGTCGAGTGAATTTACTTTTCATAACAGTTCTTCCTTCTTTCTATCATCCAAAAAAAATTGGCTAGATTTTTAATAAAACATGTTACTC
>JAULYU010000196.1:0-4583 GCA_032117735.1 Microbacteriaceae bacterium | reverse complement strand
TCGGGGCCGCTGTAGTGGCCGGTGGTCATCTTTTGACGTTGCAGCAACACGTCGTTGAGCAAACTAGAAGCGCCAAAACGGAACAGGTGCGGGTGGATCCACTCGTCGCCCGCAACCTCGGCGACCGCGACCAGATAACGAATCGCGTCCTTGGACTGGCGAATACCGCCCGCCGGCTTGACGCCGATGCGCTCTCCCGTCAGGGCGAACCAGTCCCGAACGACCTCCAGCATCAGCACGGTCGTCGGTAGGGTCGCCGCGGGCTGCACTTTGCCGGTCGAGGTCTTGATGAAGTCCGCGCCCGCCAAAATCGCGAGCCAGGACGCGCGCGTGATGTTGTCGTAGGTGCGCAGTTCGCCCGTTTCCAGGATGACCTTGAGGTGCGCGTGGGTTCCGTCGGGGCGTTCGCAGGCCCGCCGGATGGCCACGATTTCGGAAAACACCGTGTCGAGATCACCCGACAGGAACGCGCCGCGATCAATCACCATGTCGATTTCGGTCGCACCGGACGCCACGGCGTGACGCGTGTCCGCGGTTTTGATGGCGAGCGTCGAGCGCCCGCTGGGGAAGGCCGTCGCGACCGAGGCGATTCCGACTCCGGTCACTCCGTCCCCGGCTCGTGCACCGAGCGCGGTCACGGCGTGGTGGACCATGTCCGGATACACGCACACCGCAGCAACGCGCGGTGCCGTCGGATCCGAGGGGTCGGGCAACACCGCTTTCTGAACGAGAGACCGAACCTTGCCGCGCGTGTCCGCGCCTTCCAGCGTGGTCAGGTCGATGAGTCGAATGATGGTGTCGAGTGCCGCGCGCTTGGAATCGTTTTTGATTGAGCGGGTTGCGAGTCGCGCAGCACGGTCTTCGAGTCCGATGGCGTCGACCGACGAGCGTCCATAGAGAAAAGCGCGAAGCGACGCCGAGTCGACGACACCGCGAGCGCGCGAGCGCTCGGTGGTGGGGAACCCCGCGACGGCGTTGGCGTCACTCGGGTCCGAGGCGTCGGCGATGGAAATCGACACGATTCCGGTGTCGCGGGCGAGGGCCAACAGGCGACCCGCTTTCCACCTCGTGATTGACAAAATCTCGCCGATCTCGTCCTGCGTTTTTCCGTCGTCGTAATAGAGCCGAGCCGCCCGCAGTGCGAGTTGGTTATCCGAAATTTCCGTCACAGAAGAACTGTACGCGCATATGAGCAGATTGCCAACATTTGCGCGGCGGGCTACAGGTGCAGCGTGCCGTCGGCGATGAGGGCGCGAATGTTCCGGAAGTCCGCGTGCAGAGCCTCGATGAGTTCCTCGACCGAAGCGAAGGGCACGTTGTCCCGCAACCAGTGCGTAAATCGGATTTCGGCGACCTCACCGTAAGCATCGAAGTCCGCGTCGAGCGCGTGGGCCTCAACCTGATTGCGCGTCACGTCCGTAAACGTCGGGTTTTTGCCGACCGAGATGCCCGCGAGATGCTCGACACCCAGCACCAGAACGCTTCCGGCGTACACCCCGGATTTCGGAATGAATCCCTCGTTGTTTTCTTCGAGGTTGACCGTGGGGTACCCCAAAACCCGTCCGCGCTGGTGCCCGTGCACGACGACTCCCCGAACTCGATGGGGACGGCCCAACAATTGCGCAGCGGTTTCGACGTCTCCGGCGGCGAGTGCATCGCGGATCGTCGACGACGAGACCTTGACGCCGTCGTTCACACAGACGTCCTTGAGCGCCTCGACTGCAAACCCGAGCGTCTCGCCCATCGCGGTGAGTGTGGCCACCGTTCCCGCCCCGCCCGAACCGAAGCGAAAATCAGCCCCGACCAGAACCAGCTTTGCTGAGAGCCCGTCCACCAGGATGCTCTGAACAAAATTAGTGGGTGAGGTGGCGGCAAATTCTTCCGTGAACGGCAACACGACGACGAGGTCTGCCCCGGCGTCGCGGAGGGCATCCACCTTCTGCGGAATCGACAGCAACGG
The DNA here is from genome assembly GCA_032117735.1 of Microbacteriaceae bacterium. GTDB lineage: Bacteria > Actinomycetota > Actinomycetes > Actinomycetales > Microbacteriaceae > MWH-TA3. Next base: position 2,623 of record JAULYU010000196.1, on the reverse strand, counting down.
CGTAGGAGCCCGCGACGGGTCGAACAGTTCGAGCGGGTGCCGATCGAATGTCACGACGACGACTCGTCGACCGTCGGATTTCTCGCGCAGGGTCCGCAGAACCTCCCGATGGCCGATGTGAACCCCGTCGAACTTCCCAATCGTCACGACCGATTCGACTCCGTCGCCCGGCAGCGGCCAGTTCATCGGCGTACTCCCCGGACCCACCAGAGTCCCAGCAGCGGAAGGATTACGGGCAGGAACCCGTACCCCGCGCCGAAATACGACCAGACCGAGTTGGCGTGGAACAGATAGGGAATCATCACCGTCAGGAATCCGACGCTGAGCACACCGATGACTTCGACAATCATGACGACGATGGCGAAATTGCGCCACCGCCGAAGAATCGCAAGCACGGCCAGGAAATAGTGAGCGGCGGCGATTCCGGACAGCGTGTAGGCGAGCGGTGCGTCGGAAAACTTGGTCGCGATTTGGAAAACGCTGCGACCGGTCGCGGCAAGAGCCAAAATCAGGTACCCGATTGCGAGGAGGCGGCCGGGGCCGTCCGTCATTTCTTTTCCTTCTTTTCGGTGTCCCCCGACAGTGCCGCGATGAACGCCTCTTGCGGAACCTCGACGCGGCCCACCATCTTCATGCGCTTCTTCCCGGCTTTTTGCTTTTCCAGCAGTTTGCGTTTGCGGCTGATGTCTCCGCCGTAACACTTGGCGAGAACGTCCTTGCGAACGGCACGAATGCTTTCGCGCGCGATGATTCGAGCGCCGATGGCCGCCTGAATCGGAACTTCGAACTGTTGGCGGGGAATCAGTTCCCGAAGTCGCGACGTCATCATCACGCCGTAGGCGTAGGCCTTGTCGCGATGGACGATGGCCGAAAACGCGTCGACCTGTTCCCCCTGCAACAGGATGTCCACTTTGACCAAATCGGCCTCCTGCTCGCCCGAGGGTTCGTAGTCCAACGACGCATAGCCCGCGGTTCGAGACTTGAGGTTGTCGAAAAAGTCGAACACGATTTCACCGAGTGGAATCGTGTACTTGATTTCGACGCGGTCCTCGCCCAAATAGTCCATGCCGATGAGTGTTCCGCGTCGCGTTTGGCAGAGTTCCATGATGGTGCCGACGTAGTCTTTGGGCGCCAACACCGCGGCGCGCACGACGGGTTCGCGCACCTTGGCAATCTTGCCGACCGGATACTCCGACGGGTTGGTCACCTGAACCGTCTTCCCGTCGTCCGTGGTGACGTTGTAGATCACGCTGGGCGCCGTGGCGATGAGTTCGAGACCGAATTCGCGCTCGAGTCGTTCGGTGATGATTTCCAAGTGCAACAGCCCGAGAAACCCGCAACGGAATCCGAAGCCCAGGGCAACCGATGTTTCGGGTTCGTACACGAGCGACGCGTCACTGAGCTTTAGCTTGTCGAGCGCCTCGCGCAGATCCGGGAAGTCGCTTCCGTCGAGCGGGTACAACCCCGAGAACACCATCGGTTTGGGGTCGGTGTAACCGGGCAACGCGGCCTTCGCCGGTTTACCCATATTGGTCACAGTGTCCCCGACCTTCGAGAGACGAACGTCTTTCACGCCCGTAATGAGGTAGCCGACCTCGCCAACGCCGAGACCCGCCGACGGCGTCGGTTCGGGTGAGGACACCCCGATTTCGAGCAGTTCGTGCGTGGCGCGCGTCGACATCATTTGAATGCGCTCGCGCGGGCTCAGGGATCCGTCAATGACGCGGACGTAGGTCACGACCCCGCGATAGGAGTCGTAGACCGAATCAAAGATCATGGCGCGGGCGGGAGCGGTCGGATCGCCGGACGGGGATGGAATCTTTTCCACCACGCGGTCGAGTAGCACGTCGACTCCGACACCGGTTTTTCCGGACACGCGGAGGACATCGTCCGGGTCGCCACCGATGAGTGACGCGAGTTCTTTCGCGTACCGTTCGGGGTCGGCCGCGGGCAGGTCGATCTTGTTCAGGACGGGAATGATTTCGAGGTCGTTCTCGAGCGCGAGGTACAAGTTGGCGAGGGTCTGCGCTTCGATGCCCTGCGCCGCATCAACCAGCAAGATTGCGCCTTCACAGGCAGCGAGCGACCGCGACACCTCGTACGAAAAATCGACGTGACCGGGGGTGTCAATCATGTTGAGCGCGTAATCCACGCCGCCGACGGCCCACGGCATTCGCACCGCTTGGCTCTTGATCGTAATTCCCCGCTCACGTTCGATGTCCATGCGATCGAGGTATTGGGCACGCATGTCGCGGTCTCCGACGATGCCCGTGATCCCCAGCATGCGGTCGGCGAGAGTCGACTTGCCGTGGTCGATGTGGGCGATGATGCAAAAGTTGCGGATGACCGACGGGTCCGTGCGCGACGGAACGGGTGGCTTCTGGCTCTTGGACATCGTTCTCTATTGTTCCACGGCTTGCGGTTCCCATCCGCCGTTCGCCTCTGGTAACGTTGTCACTTGGCTTGCGTGCCGAGGCCCTCTCTCCTCTGCACGGAACGACACCGGGATTCGCAACACCCCATTCTGGTTCGACACCACTCACCTAAGGAAACCATTCGTGGCAAATATCAAGTCGCAGATCAAGCGAATCAAGACCAACCTCAAAGCTCAAGACCGCAACAG
>JAULYU010000195.1:0-7203 GCA_032117735.1 Microbacteriaceae bacterium | reverse complement strand
CACATCGCCGGGCCCGACAACTTTTCAACATCGCGCATCCGGCGTGACGCGATTGTTCAAGCCTGTGAGACTGACGGTATCGCGTGTCAGGTTGTTTCCGCCAGCGCGCTGACAGCGGAGGCCGGCGAAAAGGCGATGGATGATGTGCTGTCGCAACGGCAAAGTTTCACCGCGGTTCAGGCCAGTAACGACCTTCTCGCACTCGGGGTCCTGCGCTCGATGCGACGTCACCGTTTACGCTGCCCTGAGGACTTGTCAGTCATTGGTTTCAACGACATGCCGTTCGCAGAGGAGTTTGGGCCGGGTTTGACGACGATTCACGTCCCGCTCGAGGACATCGGGACGGAATCCGCCCGGCTTTTGTTTGAGCGCATCCAAAATGGCAAAAGTGACTCAGTTCTGGTTCGCTTACCCGTCTCGCTTGTCGTGCGTGGCTCGACCGGCCCCGTTCCGAAAAAACAACGCGCCTAAGCCCATCGACGCGCGGTTCTGTCGTTGTTGACAAGGTGAGGCCTTGTTGGCTATTCTTGTAGTGCAAACGATTGCACACTGTGATTTACAGGTTTTAGTTTGAGTGCGGCGTAACCCGCTACACACATCTCGGGAAGGCAGAACACATGGCTCAGCAGAAAATGTCTATTGGATGGATTGGTGCGGGGCGCATGGGCTACCAGCTCGCCACCCGGCTTCTCGACGCCGGTTATGACGTCGCTGTCTATAACCGCACGAAAGCCAAGGCAGAGCCGCTGACCAAACTCGGAGCAACCGTCGTCGATTCCCCGGTTGAACTGGCCGGACGCGATCTCGTCTTCAGCATGGTGTCGGCTAACAAAGACCTCGAAGAGGTCATGCTCGGCGAGGGCGGGCTACTCACTGGCGATGCAGCCCCGAAAATCATCGCCGACTCGTCGACCGTCTCGATGGAAGCGTCGGAAAAGATTCGTGCCGCAGCGACCGCTCGCGGCTCTGAGTTTCTCGCGACCCCGGTCAGCGGAAACCCCGCGGTGATCGCGGCGGGCAAACTCACGGTTGCGGTTTCTGGCCCCCGCGCCGCTTTCGACGAGGTCGCCCCGGTCCTCGCCCACTTCGGCCGCGGCGTCACCTACGTCGGCGAGGGGGAAGTTGCGCGCCTCGTCAAGATCGCCCACAACGTCATGTTGGGCGTCGTGACGCAGTCGCTCGCCGAAATCACCGTGCTCGCCGAAAAGGGCGGTGTCACGCGTGAGGCGTTCTTGAACTTCCTCAACGACTCGGTCATGGGTTCGGTGTTCACGAAGTACAAGTCCCCCGCTTTTGCGAACCTGGACTTCGCCGCGACGTTCACCATGCCGCTGTTGCAGAAGGACTTCGACCTCGGTCTCGACGCGGCGTCAAAGCTCGGAGTGAACATGCCCATCGCACAGGCAACGCGAGACATCGTCGCCGACGAGGTGAACCTCGGGAACGTCGAGGATGACTTTGCCACACTGCTGGTGCGGGTCGCGAAAGAAGCGAACATGGTCCTGAAGTCCGAGAACTCGTCCATCAGCAACGGGCTCGAGCCGCAGAAATGAGCCTCGACCCCAACCGTCCCATCCCCTCACCGGGGCACATGGGTGTCGACTACGAGGAGCGCGTCGACTTCGACCGGTTGCGGAAATACCGTATCGATCGCGCCAAGAAGTCCCTCGAGACGAGCGAATGCGGTTCCTTCCTCCTGTTCGACTTCTACAACATTCGGTACACCACACAGACCTGGATCGGCGGTGCGCTGGGCGACAAAATGACCCGCTACGCCCTGCTGGCGCGCGGCCAAGACCCGTATCTGTGGGACTTCGGTTCGGCGGTTCGCCACCACAAGATGTATTCGCGGTGGGTGGACGACGACAACTGGCGTGCCGGCATGCTCGGACTGCGCGGCGCTGTTTCGCCCGATGCCGGACTGATGCGCACAGCCGTCGCCGAAATCAAGGGTCTGCTCGAAGACTTCGGTGTCGCCGACATGCCCGTCGGGATGGACATTGTGGAACCCCCGTTCCTGTTTGAGATGCAGCGACAGGGTCTGACCGTCGTCGATTCGCAGCAGCTCATGCTCGACGCGCGCGAAATCAAATCGCAGGACGAAATCATTCTCCTGAGCCAAGCCGCAGCAATGGTTGACGGTGTTTACCAGGACATCGTCGATGTTCTCAAGCCGGGAATCCGCGAAAACGAAATCGTGGCCCTCGCCAACAAGCGACTCTACGAACTCGGGTCGGACCAGGTCGAGGCAATCAACGCCATCTCGGGTGAACGATGCAACCCGCACCCGCACAACTTCACCGACCGAATCATCCGCCCGGGCGACCAGGCGTTCTTTGACATCATCCACTCGTTCAACGGCTACCGGACGTGTTACTACCGAACCTTCGGTGTGGGAAGCGCGACCGACTCACAGCGCGACGCATACAAGATCGCCCGCGAGTGGATGGACGTGGCGATCCAGGCCGTTCGACCCGGAGTTGGCACCGACCAGATCGCGAAACTGTGGCCCAAAGCCGGCGAGTTCGGATTCGCCAACGAGATGGCCGCCTTCGGTTTGCAGTTTGGACACGGCCTGGGCCTAGGGCTTCACGAACGCCCGATTATTTCGAGGCTCAACAGCATCGAGAACCCGGTCGAGATCAAAGAGGGCATGGTGTTCGCCCTCGAAACCTACTGCCCCGCCAGCGACGGTTTCTCGGCGGCTCGAATCGAAGAGGAAGTTGTCGTGACGGCGAAGGGAGTCGAGGTGCTCACGCGCTTCCCCGCCCAAGAACTTTTCGTCGCCAACGAATACTAAGCAGTAACCCACCCCACGAACCGACGCGGGCGATGCGAGGTTGTTCGCTCGCCCGCGTTGGTTGTGAGAGAAGTTCGTTGTTAGAGAAGCAGTGACAGCGGGTGCTCGATCGCCCGTGTGAACGCCGCCATCCACTGCGCTGCCAGGGCGCCGTCGACGGCCCGGTGGTCGGCCGAGAGCGTCACGGTCATGACGTTGGCTACGGCGAGTTCTCCGTTGACCACCACGGCCTTTTCCCGAGCCGCGCCCACCGCGAGGATTCCCGATTGTGGCGGGTTCAGGATGGCGGAAAACTCTTCGGTGCCGAACATACCGAGGTTCGTCACCGCGAAACTGCCGCCCTCGATGTCGTCTTGTTTGAGCGAGCCTTGGCGCGCCCGGTCGGCGAGGTCGCGAATACGCGCGTTTATTTCGGGAATCGCCATCCGTTCGACACCCCGAAGAACGGGCGTATACAAGCCCCCCTCTGTTGCCACGGCCACCGAGATGTCGGCCTGCGAGAACTGGTGCATCGCCGTGTCGGACCACACGACGTTGGCCGCCGGAACCGCCATCAATGCGTGCGCAACCGCCTTGACCACCCAGTCATTGACCGAGGTCTTAATCCCCAACGCCTCGTTCACGTCGGACCGTGCCTGGAGCAGTTTGTCGACGACGCAGTCAGCCTTCAGGTAGAAGTGCGGCACGGTGGATTTGGATTCGGTGAGCCTGCGGGCAATCGCCCGACGCATCGACGAGTGCGGGATCTCGGTGTACGAGGCGTTTGCCGCGGCGGCGGCGAGAGGCGCACCCGCGGGAGCCGTCGGGGCGGACGCAACAAACGCCGTGGCGGCTCGCGCGAACGCTCCCGATGCAATCAGCAGGTCGATGTCTCGGCGAACGATTCGGCCGAGCGGACCCGATCCGATCACGCCGATCAGATCGATGCCCCGTTCCTTCGCCATCTTCCGCACGATGGGGCTCGCCCAAATTCGGTCGCCGGAACGTGGCACACCCGTGGGTGTGGAGTCGGTCGACGTGTGCTCTGTCGAGGCAGCGGGTACTGGTACAGGCGCGGACGAATCCTCCGACGCAGCCGGCGCTGCTGAGGCGACTCCAGGTTTGCCGCCGACACTCGTGCCAACTCCCGCGTCGGCAATCGCCTTCGCGATGTCGCTCTCGGTGTCGCCGTCCGCCGCAAAAATCGCGATCGGTTCGCCGACGTCGATGACGGCTCCCTCGGCGGCTAATAGCCGGGCGACCGTTCCCGACTCTTCGGCCTGGTATTCCACCGACGCCTTGTCCGTCTCGATCTCAGCGAGCACATCGCCAATGTTGACGACGTCTCCTTCCGCCACAGCCCAGCGTGAGATTGCGCCTTCCGTTGCCCCCGCGAGGACTTCGGGCATCCGAATCACAATGGTCATCAGCGGACCCCCTTGTTGGTCAACACGCGCCGAATGCCCGCGGAAACCTCTTCGGTGCGGGCGATCGCGGCCCGTTCCAGAACCTTCGAGATGCTGGGCGACGCCTCGGAGCCGGTGACACGCTCGACCGGCTGGTCCAGGTGGTCGAAGAATCGGCGTTGGATCTCGTCGGACAGCCAGCCTCCGTAGGACGTTCCCTGCGCGCCCTGCTCGACGATAAGCACGTTGTTTGTTTTACTGATGCTCTGCTCGAGACTCTCCCAGTCGAGGCTCGCGCGGTCGAGGAATCGCAAATCGATCAGGTCGGCGCTGACGCCCGTCTCGGCGAGCGCTTCTTTCGCGTGGTTGACCATCGACAGATACGAAATGATTGTCATCTCGGTTCCCTCGGTCACAAAGGCGGCTTTGCCAAAGGGGATGTAATAGTCGAGATCGTCGGTGGGGACCTCCCCCTTCGTCTGATACAGGTCGACGTGTTCGATCATGAGCACCGGGTCATCGATGGCGAGCGCGTTGTTCATGAGCCCGATGTAGTCGTAGGGGTTCGATGCCGCCATGATTCGCCAACCGGGAGCGGTCGCGAAAATGCCCGCGGGATCCATCAGGTGTTGCGAGCCGTAACCGGAGCCCAACGCCACCTTGGTCCGCAGCACCACGGGAACCGCGGATTGTCCGCCGAACATGTGGCGCGCCTTGCCGATCTGGTTGAACACCTGGTCGGCGGCGACCCACATGAAGTCGGGGTACATGAACTCCACGACCGGTCGATAGCGCCCATCGAGTGCCATCCCGCCGGCGAGACCCGTGAACGCATTCTCGGAAATCGGGGTGCCCAAGACGCGGTCGGGGTACTTCGCGCTCAAGCCCTTGGTGGCACCGTTGGTTCCACCGTTCAACCGGTGAATGTCTTCGCCGAGGATGAGAATTCGAGAATCCTCGTCCATTCGACGCTCCATGACACTTGCGACCGCGTCGACAAACTTCACCTCGGTCATGTCACCCGAATACTGCGCGCGCTCTTGAGTGCGGACACCGCTGATTTCGGACAGGTCGCCGCGAACCCCGACATCGACGAAGTTCGGCTGCGGCCACAGGTCGGGTTTGATTCGTCGGACTCCGGCCTTGGCCGCGGGGTCCTGTTCGACGAGTTCCTCGGTGGCGGCGGTCATCGCCGCGACGGCCTGAGCGCGAACCGACTCGACGCCCTCTTCGGTTATGAGACCTCGGCGAATCATTTCCGCGGCCACCTTGAGAAGCGGGTCACGCGCGCGCCAGTGATCTTCTTCTTCCTTGCTGCGATATCCGAACGCCGAACCGGGGAACGCGCCGTTTTGGTGGAAGAACCGATAGACCTCGGCTTCGATGACGACGGGACCGGCGCCGGAGCGCGCGACCTCTTCCGCCTCCTGCATCGCGAGGTAGACCGCGAGCGGGTCCATGCCGTCCACCCGAAGAGACAGAATTCCAAAACCGACACCGCGACCCGAGAGCCGCACCTCGCGGGTTGCTTCTTCGACGGTGGTGGACACCGCGTACAGGTTGTTTTCGATGAAGAACACGAGCGGGATATCCCAGGCCGACGTCAGGTTCATGCTCTCGAGCACGGAACCGATGTTGACGGCTCCGTCACCAAAGTATGTAACCGTGAGATCGGTGGTGCCCGCTCGCTTTTGGGCGAATGCGTTACCCGCCGCGAGTGGAACGCCACCGCCGACGATGGCGTTCGTTCCCAGCGCTCCGGCTTCGTGCCACTGCAGGTGCATCGAGCCGCCACGGCCCTTACAGAAACCCTGAGCGAGTCCGAGGATCTCGGCGAGTGTCTTGAGGAGCACGGTTTGCAGTTCGGGGTTCACCAGGTGGTCGAGATCGAGCCCATCCGGCGCGACATATCCGATTGCCTTCGCGAGAAACTGGTGGTGCCCGCGGTGGGACCCGTTGATGGAGTCCGTGTCCCGAAGTCCCACGATCGACCCGACAGCGCCACCCTCTTGACCGACCGACGAGTGAGCGGGCCCGTGAACGAGCGACTCGCCCGCGAGTTGCAGGACCGACTCTTCGAACGCCCGGATGAGGTGGAGCTGTCCCAACATGGTGGCGAGCAGTTGCGGGTCGGCGTTATCCCAGTCTTCCTCGGTCGCGACCACTTCGATCCACGGAGCGAGGGGGTTGAGTTCGTTGTGCTGGGCCACGGTGTGCCTTTCTCTACGTGGGGAAACCACGGTCGATGCTGTTCCGCCGAGTTTATCGTGGATTGGATACAATGTCACGATTTTTTTTGCTATTGCTGCAAGTAATCCCCGGTAATAGGATGATGTGTATCCAATCCGCAGGCGAAGGAGCATCTCTCGTGGCACTTCCGGGTCTTCACGGAACCGAGCACATCGGCTTCACGGTCCCCGATCTTGACGAAGCAGAACGATTCTTCGTCGACGTCATCGGCTGTGAAAAGGTCTACAGCCTCGGCCCGTTCGAACGCGACGACGACTGGCTCGCCGACCAGCTCAACGTTCACCCCCGGGCGGTGATGCGGGAACTGCGGTTTTTCCGCTGCAAGAACGGACCGAACTTCGAGATCTTTCAGTGGGAAAGCCCCGACGGTCAGGCGCCGCAGCCGAAGAATTCGGATATCGGCGGGCACCACCTCGCGTTTTACGTCGACGACATCGACGCAGCGCTCGCGTATCTGCGCACTCAGAACGTGACCGTGTTGGGCGACATCGTGGCGAGCCAGAACGCGAGCCTGGGCCAACGCTGGGTCTATTTCCTCACACCGTGGGGAATGCAGTGTGAACTGGTCAGTTTCCCGGCGGGCAAAGCGTACGAAGCCACCGCCTCGACGATGCTGTGGCACCCCGCGCGACCTGCAGAATAGAACACTGTGACGGTTCCCACTCAGAAACACGGCAACACCAGCCTCGCGATCGCCGAGGCACTTCGCCACGCCATCCTCGGGGGCGACTACCGGCCGGGCGAGCGCATCATCCAAGAGCAGTTGTC
>JAULYU010000194.1:0-3983 GCA_032117735.1 Microbacteriaceae bacterium | reverse complement strand
GGGCGGTTCGTGGAAACACGGGCCGCCCTTCGTCATTTCACCGTCGAATCTCGGTACTCTGGGAACGAAAGTGAGGTTCCATGTCGACGCGCCGAGTCCTTCTGAAACTGTCCGGTGAAGCGTTTGGCGGTGGGACGCTCGGCGTCAACCCCGACATCGTCAGCGCGATTGCACGCGAGATCGCCGAGGCCGCCAAGACCGTCGAAGTCGCAATCGTCGTGGGTGGGGGTAACTTCTTTCGCGGAGCCGAACTCAGCCAGCGCGGGATGGATCGCTCGCGCGCCGACTACATGGGGATGCTCGGAACCGTCATGAACGCCCTCGCGCTTCAGGACTTCCTCGAACAGGCGGGCCAGCCCGTCCGCGTCCAATCCGCCATCGAGATGACGCAGGTCGCCGAACCGTATATCCCGCTCCGTGCGATTCGTCACCTGGAAAAGGGTCGCGTCGTGATTTTCGGTGCCGGCGCGGGACTCCCGTACTTTTCGACGGACACCGTCGCCGCCCAGCGCGCGCTCGAAATCAAAGCCGTCGAAGTTCTCGTCGCGAAAAACGGGGTCGACGGCGTCTACGACGACGACCCGCGCACGAACGCCAAAGCGACGAAAATCGACTCGATTACCTATTCTCAAGCGCTCGAGCAGGGACTCAAGGTGATTGACGCAACCGCGTTCGCGCTCTGTCGGGACAACAACCTGCCCATGCGCGTGTTTGGAATGGAGCCGAGCGGCAGCATCGTCAAGGCAATCCGCGGCGAGCACATCGGCACGGTGGTCAGCAATTAGTCCGCTCGTCCTCCTGCTCGTCGCGGGAGGGGCGGTGGCGCACGCGAGTTGGAATCTTCTTCTCAAACGCCTTGGCTCGTCCACTCCGACCGTCCTGTGGTGGATCCACCTGGTCGGTGCCGTTCTCATCGCCCCGCTCGGTATCGGCACCCTCGTCGCCGCCGACTTCGAATGGCACTGGGTGCTGCTCGCGGCGGTGTGTGGGGTTTTGGAAGTGGTCTATTTCCTGTTGCTCCAGCGGGGGTACCGTGACGGCGACGTCTCGCTCGTCTATCCGCTCGCACGGGGAACAGGACCGACGCTGTCCGTCGTCGGCGCAATCCTGATTCTGGGGGAACGACCCTCGCTCGTCGCTCTCTTCGGCGTCGCGGTCATCATCGCGGGCATCGGTGTCATTTCGACGGCGGGTTCGCGGACGGGGACGCGCGCTCCGCTCAGTTCGGTGCTGTACGGGCTCGGAGTCGGTCTCATGATCGCCTGTTTTACGCTCTGGGACGGTTGGGTGGTGGGGACACTGGGGCTTCCCCCCATCGGGTATTTCTGGATGGCGGTCGTCGTCCAAGCGATCCTGTTCACCCCGTTTGCGCTGCGCGGGCGAGACGGACTCTCGACGGTTCGGGCGAACCCCATCTCTATTGTCGCCATCGGACTCCTCGGTCCGGCCTCCTATATGTTGGCACTCACCGCCATCCAGCTGAGCTCGGTGTCGCTGGTCGCCGCGGCTCGAGAATCCAGCGTGGTCCTCGTCGCACTGGGTGGCGCGATTTTCTTCGGCGAGAAACACGTGGTTCAACGCATCATCGGCGCTGTCATCGTGTTTTCCGGTGTCGCCCTCCTCGCGTTGGGCTGACGGTTAGACTGGCGTCAACACAGGAGGACACCGTGATTTCTGAAACCATCGCCGAAGTATCCGACAAAATGTCGAAGGCCGTCGACGTCATCAAAGACGACTTCCAGACCGTTCGCACCGGACGCGCGAACCCCGCGCTGTTTCAGCGGATCATGGTTGATTACTACGGCACGCCCACGCCGCTCGCCCAACTGGCGAGCCTGCAGAACCCCGAGGCCCGCACCCTCGTCATCACTCCGTATGACAAGGCGGCGCTCAAGGAAATCGAACGGGCAATCGTCAACTTTCCTAACCTCGGAGCGACGCCCACCAACGACGGGAATCTGGTCCGAGTGACCATGCCCGAGATGACCGAGGAGCGGCGCAAGGAATACGTCAAGATCGTGAAAGCCAAGGCCGAAGACGGCCGGGTGGCAGTGCGCAACATTCGCCGCAAGGGTATTTCCGACATCGAGTCGTTGAAATCCGACGTTGGCGAAGACGACATGGCCCGCGCCGAGAAAGAAATCGAAGCGCTCACCAAGTCCCACATCGAGGCGATTGATGACGCGTTGAAAAAGAAGGAAGCCGAACTTCTCGAGGTGTGATGGCCGGCACCGATAAACCCCACCAGGCCGCCGAAGCCGCGGTCGAGCCCCGCGGTGGCCGAAACGTTATTGCGGCGGTCGTGATCGGGAGTGCCCTGGGGGTTGTTTTCGTTTTCAGCCTGATTTTTGACAAACAGTTTTTCCTGCTGTTCCTCGCCGTCTTCATCGGTTTCGGAACGTGGGAACTCGCCACGATTTCGCGCACCGACACACGCCACGTCCCGCGTATCCCGATTCTCATCGCCGCTCTCGCGATGGTTCCCGCGACCTTTTACTTCGGTGCGCTCGGCCAACTTCTGACGCTCGCGGCGGGTATCGGGTTCACCATTGTCTGGCACGCCATCCAACGCGGGATGTCGCGCTCGGCGGTGACCGACCGCGACATGATCATGTCGGCGTTCACTCTCGCCTACGTTCCGTTCCTCGCATCCTTCACTCTCCTGTTGACGGCCCGCGACGGAGGCGAGTGGTGGACGCTCGGCACGATGATCATCATCGCGAGTGTGGACACCGGGGCGTTCGCCACCGGGCTTCTCGTCGGGAAAACCCCCATGGCTCCGAAAATCAGTCCGAAAAAGACGTGGGAGGGATTTGCGGGTTCCGTCGTTTTCGCCCTCGCCGCCGGAATCATTCTCGCGAACACGATGTTGCAGATTGATTGGTGGTTGGGGGCCGTTTTCGCGCTGCTACTCGTGGGCACCGCCACCACCGGCGACTTGATCGAATCCCTCATCAAGCGCGAACTAGGGACGAAAGACGCCTCCGACCTCCTGCCCGGTCACGGCGGATTCCTCGACCGATTGGATTCCGTCCTTCCCTCCATGTTTGTCGCGTCGGTTTTCGCCATCTTCTTTTCCTAGGGCAGAATAGGGAGGTGAGCACCTTCCCTCTTGTTTCTGCCCGCGCGCGCGGCTACACCGTCGCCGCGGTCGATGAGTTCATCGCTCGTGCTCAAGCCGGCGACTCATCGTTGACCAGTGCGGAAATCCGGTGGGCGTCGTTTCCCCTCACCAAGGGCGGGTATTCGATTGTCGACGTCGACGCCGCGCTCGAACGACTCGAAGACACCGTCGCGGATCACGAACGCCGGGAACTCATCAGCACGGTGGGAGTTGACGGAGCGACCGCGGAGGCCCGTGCCATCGCTCAGGACGTACTCAATCGAGTCGCCCGTGCGCCCCGCAAACGTTTTCGCCGCGCGCCGCTGTTCACCTATGGCTATCACCGTGCCGATGTCGACGAATTCGCCGACGTCATCCGCGCGTTCTACAACGACGGCGGTCTGCTCACGCGCAGCGATGTTCGCACCGTGTCCTTTCGCCCTCAACTCGGTGGGTATGACGAGGCTCAGGTCGACTTCGTCCTCGATGAACTCCTGCGGGTTATGCTCGCAGCTCGGTAGCGGTGTCCTCGCACCATTCGCGCGCGCGACCCGGAATCGCCGGCGCCGCGCTCGCGGGCGTCGCGGTGCTGTTGTTCGGTCCGATCATCGCGCCGTTCACGACTTACGATTTCGGGTACGCGCGGGGTGGGACACTCACCGCCTCACAAACGTTCACCAGTGTCGATGATGACGCCGAACGACACTCGATCACCAAGGACTCGTGGTCGATGACCTCCGGTTTTTTTGTCGCCGAGTCTCGTGACGCCAAGTCAGCGCAGGCATTCGCCCGTGTCGAAGTCGAATCGCGCGGTTGGGGTGAAGAACAATTCACCTGCCTCGTCGACTTGTGGAATCGCGAATCGAGGTGGAATTTCCGC
>JAULYU010000193.1:0-1711 GCA_032117735.1 Microbacteriaceae bacterium | reverse complement strand
CGCCCGGGGCCTCTTCTGTTTAACCGGCGGCGCCGCGGTCGGGGATTGTGCATGAGAAAAGCGGGGCCGACCCGACGGTCGACCCCGCTGAAATCGTCGGCTAGGCGCCGAGCGAACCGAGGTACAGGCCGATGACCTTCGGGTCGTTGAGAAGGTCACGTCCGCTTCCCGTGTACGCATCTTTGCCCTGATCGAGCACGTAACCGCGGTCACAGATTTGAAGGCAGCGACGAGCGTTCTGCTCGACCATGATCGTGGTGACACCGGCCTTGTTGATTTCCGATACTCGGATGAATGCCTCGTCCTGGCGAACGGGCGACAGCCCGGCGCTGGGCTCGTCGAGCAGGAGGACGGTCGGATCCATCATGAGCGCACGGCTCATGGCGACCATCTGGCGCTCACCGCCCGACAACGAACCTGCGCGCTGCTTGAGGCGTTTACCCAGTTCGGCGAAGATTCCCGTGACGAACTCGAGCCGCTCGGCGTAAGCGCCGGGACGCTGGTAGAGACCCATCTGCAGGTTCTCTTCGATGGTGAGGCTCGGGAACACGTTGTTGGATTGTGGGACGAATCCGACGCCGCGCGAAACCAACTGGTTTGCCTTGAGTCCGGTGATGTCATCACCGTTGAGCGTGATCGAACCTTCGCGGACCTTGACCAGACCGAAAATCGCTTTCAGGAAAGTTGACTTTCCGGCACCGTTCGGACCGATGATGCCGATGAGTTCGCCCTTGTTGGCGTAAAGATTTGTTCCATTGAGGATGTTGACACCGGGCAGGTACCCGGCGTACACGTCTTTGGCCTCGACGACCGGAATTTCCGTTTTCGCGGCCATTATTTCTCCTTCGGCAGTTTCGGCAGTGTGATTCGACCGGTGACGGTGCCGAGGTCGGTGTCCTGGTGGCTCCCGAGATACGCGTCGATCACGGCGGGGTTTTTCATCACGTCGTCCGGCGCACCTTCGGCGACAACGCGACCCTCGGCCATGACGATGACCCAATCCGCGATGTGCCGAACCATGTGCATGTCGTGCTCGACAAACAGAACCGTCATTCCCTGGGCTTTGAGTCCGAGGATGTGTTCCAAGAGGGACTCCGTGAGCGCGGGGTTGACCCCGGCCATCGGCTCGTCCAACATCACGAGTTCCGGGTCGGTCATCAGCGCCCGCGCCATTTCCAGGAGCTTCCGCTGGCCGCCCGAGAGCGACGCGGCGAAGTCGTCCTTCTTTGTGTCGAGCTTGAATCGCTGCAGAATCTCGAGTGCCTTGTCCTCGATTTCCGTTTCTTTCTTTTGCCAGAGGAACGGAAAGAGGCTCGCGCTGAGTTTCTCCCCCGACTGTTCGGTGCTGCCCAGTTTCATGTTGTCCATGACCGTGAGCAAACCGAGTGCCTTGGTCAACTGGAATGTCCGAATGAGGCCCATGCGCGCGACTCGGAAAGCCGACACCTTGGCGAGAGATTTGCCGTTGAACGACCACTTGCCTTCGTTCGGCTGATCGAAGCCCGTCAGGAGGTTGAAGAAGGTGGTTTTTCCGGCGCCGTTGGGTCCGATCAGCGCGGTGATGGCGTTGCGCGGGATTTCGACGTGTTCCACATCGACCGCGACGAGGCCTCCGAACTCACGGCGAACGTGATCGGCAATCAGGATGGGGTCTTTTTTGGCGACCCCCGGCTTGATTTCGCCGACGTGGAGCCCGGTCGATTTGACGGGG
>JAULYU010000192.1:0-1631 GCA_032117735.1 Microbacteriaceae bacterium | reverse complement strand
TGCAGCGACAAACGACCGCGAAGTCGCTCTCGGAGGGAGGTCAGTGAAGCCACCTCGCTAGATTACGCCCATAGGCTGGGTAAGTGAGATTAGTGGTGGCCACCTGTTCCGTGGATTATGCGGGCCGATTGACCGCCCACCTGCCTCTCGCGACCCGAACGCTGATGCTCAAGAGTGACGGAAGTGTGCTGATTCATTCGGACGGGGGCTCCTACAAGCCGCTCAACTGGATGAGCCCGCCCTGTGTCATCGACTTCATGGAACCCGATGAGGACCTCGCCGCGGCCGGCGTCCTCGAATTGTGGCGTGTGACTCACGCGAAAACGGCCGACATGCTCGCGATTTCGATTTTCGAGATTCACCACGATTCGAGCCACGAACTCGGCGACGACCCGGGGCTCATCAAAGACGGAGTGGAAGCGGATCTGCAGCGTCTGTCCGCCGACCAAATCGAGGTCTATGGTGAGGGATTCCACCTGATTCGCCGCGAGTATCCGACCGCAATCGGTCCGGTCGACATCCTCGCGCGGGATTCGAACGAATCCGTCGTCGCGATTGAAATCAAACGACGCGGCGACATCGACGGGGTGGAACAGTTGACCCGATACCTCGAACTCCTCAACCGCGATCCGACTCTGGCCCCGGTCACCGGCATTTTCGCCGCGCAGGAAATCAAGCCACAAGCGCGCACCCTGGCCGAGGACCGCGGCATCCGCTGTGTCGTCCTCGACCTCGACGCTTTGCGCGGCGGCGAAACCGATCACGACAGGCTTTTCTGATGACATACACCGCCGTTTTGTTCGACCTCGATGGCACCATCGTTGATTCTGCGCCCGGAATTTTTCACTGCTTCGAACACACTTTTCGGATGATGCACCGCGAAGCGCCCAGTCGCGAGTCAATGCGTCCGTTCCTCGGGCCGCCGCTCGAGGAGACGTTTCGCGACTCGCTGGGGATGTCCGGCGACGACCTTGAGCGGGCCGTCGCCATTTATCGCGCCGAATACGCGGCGGGCGGGGCAATCACCGCTGAACTGTACCCCGGCGTCATCGAGGTGGTTCGGGCCGTTCGTGCGGCCGGCATCCCGGTCGGGCTCGCGACATCCAAGGTGGAATCAGGCGTGCGAATGGTTTTGCGTCACTTCGAACTGACGGACGATTTTGATGTGCTCGGAACCGCAGCGGATGACGACTCTCGGTCGGGCAAAGCCGACGTGGTTCAGCACGCACTCACGACACTGGACGACGCGGGCGCCGACATTTCCCGAGTTGTTCTCGTCGGTGATCGCATCCACGACGTGGAGGGAGCGGCCACTCACAATGTCGACAGCATCCTGGTGGAATGGGGCTACGGAAACCCCGCCGAATGGGCTGCCGCGGGAGCCCGAGCGGCCACCCCCGAGAGACTCCGCGAGTTGCTGGGGGTTTAGCTCGTTCGGAAGGCCGAGAGCCGAGCCGAGTTCGCCACAACGAAAACGGATGACAGTGCCATCGCGATTCCGGCGATCGCGGGGCCCATGAGTCCGGCCAGTGCGATGGGAATAGCCAGCGCGTTGTACCCGAATGCCCACACCAGATTTCCGCGGATGGTTCCGAGAGTGGCGCGCGCCAGGCGAATCGCATCGGACACGC
>JAULYU010000191.1:0-30945 GCA_032117735.1 Microbacteriaceae bacterium | reverse complement strand
CGAAACCGGACAGCCCCAGTCCGAACACCCACATGTTCGCGCCCACACCGGGTGTGTACGTCGCGGTCGAGAGCGGGGCGTAAGCGAACCAGCCAAAGGAGGCGGCGCCCTGAGGGGTCAGGAATCCCGCGGTCGCAACCGCCGAGCCAAAGAAGTAAAACCAAAACGCGAGTGCGTTGAGCCGCGGGAAGGCAACGTCCGGGGCCCCGATTTGAAGAGGCATGAGGACATTGGCGAAAGCAGCGAAGAGCGGGGTCGCGAACATCAACAGCATCAGTGTGCCGTGCATCGTGAAGAGCTGGTTGTACTGTTCCTTGGTGACGAGGTCCATGCCCGGTTGGAACAACTGGGCGCGGATAATGAGCGCCATCACACCGGCGATCAGGAAGTAGACAAACGAGGTAACGAAATACATGTATCCGATGGTCTTGTGATTCGTCGTCGTCAGATAATCAAGAAACACTGAACCCTGGCGGCCGGCTTTTGCGGTGCTGACGCCCTCGGGGATTGCTGCTGCAGCGGGACGTGGTGCTGTCGTTGTCATCGCGTGTCCTTATCCTTCTGTGTTTCCGTCGGTACCGGGAAGAACGTTATTGGCGTTGTATTCTGCGCCCAGTCGACCAGTGAGCCCCTGATCGCGAAGCGCCTGCATCTGCGCGTTGTACTCTGCTTCGGACACAACCTTGACCGTGAACAACATGAGCGAGTGATACTCGCCACAGAGTTCGGCGCACTTTCCGCGGAATGTTCCCTCTTTTTCGGGAGTCACGTACCAGTGGTTTGTCTTTCCCGGGATCATGTCTTTTTTGTAGAGGAAGTCCAGGATCCAGAACGAGTGGTTCACGTCGCGGGAGTTGAGTTCGATTTCCACCGTTTTCCCAACGGGTAGGTACAGGATCGGCAACGAATTGATGTCGATCTGGTTGTCGGCGTCCTCTTGGGCCTGAATGCCGGAGAAGTAGACGTCCTCCGAGAGGTAGTTGAAGTCCCACGCCCAGCGCTTTCCGAACACCTCGATTTTCACGTCTGGGTTCGGATTGACCTCTTCGATGAGGGCCTGGTCACGCGCCGTGAACGCAAAAAATCCGATGACCAAAATCAACGGCACGATGGTGAAAAAAATCTCGATCGGGTTGTTGTATCGAAGCTGCGGCGGAATTCCCGTGTCGGTTGCACGGCGACGGTAGGCAATCATCGCCCAGATAATCAGACCCCAGGTGATGGCGCCCACGATGAGCAAAACAATCCACGAGGTCGCCCACAAACTGATTATTCGCTCGGTGTGGTTGGTGACCCCCGGCTCCGATGGCAAAAACCCTCGAAGCTCTTGGGCTGTGCAACCGGACAGCGTCAGCGCCGCGGCGGCGCCGATGACAACGGCGAGCAAACGATAACGATTTTTGTGCAACGGGAGCCTCTCAACCGGACTGTTCATGTGCCTTCAGTCTATGACATGTCGCGGGCGGTCATGGCGAAATCGGCGCAGAAAAACCCTGAAAACATCGCATTTTTGGGCAATTCCAAGCCCGGCACGGCGATTAGTTGAATGAGTCACCGCAGGCGCAGGAGCTGGCCGCGTTGGGGTTGTTGATCTGGAAACCCGAGGACTGCAGAGTGTCCTCGTAGTCGATCGACGCGCCGTCCAGATACGGCGCGCTCTTCTTGTCCACCACGACCTCGACTCCGTCAAACGCGACGACCGCGTCGCCGTCATTGTCGCGCTCGTCGAAGAACATGTCGTACTTGAATCCGCTGCACCCGCCCGCCTTCACGACGAGGCGGAGGCGAAGATCGTCGCGCTGTTCTCGGCCGATGAGAGCCTTCGCTTTCACAATGGCCGACGGGGTGAGAGTCACGCCGTGGGTGTTTTCCGTCAGTGTGGTGCCGATTAGTTCGCTCATGGTCTCGATTTTACACCCTCGAAATGTTTCAGTCGCGCTCATTGAGTCGAACCAGGAAAAGAGTCTCTGCCAAAATCGCCCGTTCCAACACCGCGAGCGACAGTGACTCGTTCGGACTGTGTGCCCGAGACTGCGGGTCCTCGACTCCGGTAATCAAAATCTGCGCGTCGGGGAATCGCGCGACCAAGTCGGCGACGAACGGAATGGATCCGCCCACGCCGACCATCACCGGGTCAGCCCCGCCCCACGCGTCTCGAAGGGCGTCCATTTCGAGCGCCGCAGCACTTCCGGATGTATCGACGAGGAACGGATTTCCCAGGTCCACCTGTCCGAATTCAAGGTGTGCTCCCCACGGCGCTGTGGCGCGAAGGTGCTTCTCAATGTGGTCGAACGCCTCCGCCGCGGACTGTCCGGGGGCGATTCGAACCGAGATTTTCACGGTGACCGAGGGAATCAGAGTGTTCGACGCGTTCTGCACAGTCGGCGCGTCAATTCCCGTGATCGAAATGGCGGGTTGGAACCACAGTCGCGACAAGATTGGGCCAGCCCCAATGTCACTCACTCCCTCTTTGAGTCCCGAGTCGTGGACCAGCTCGGCTTTCGTGAACTCGGGAACCGGTGCGTCGTGTGTTCGAAGCCCCGGCACCGCGATGGACCCGTCGTCGTTGTAGAGGCGGGCGAGCAGCGTGGTCGCGGCCATCATTGCGTCGGGGACCGCTCCGCCCAGCATCCCCGAATGGGACGCGTGGTCGAGTGTCGACACGGTCAGCGAGAACGCGACGTTACCGCGCAGACTCACGGTGAGCGACGGGATGTCGACGGATCGGTTGTCCGAATCCGCCACGATGATGATGTCGCTCTCGAGGAGTGCCAAATGACGATCGAGAATCGAAGTGAAGGAACGCGACCCGAACTCCTCCTCGCCTTCAATGAAAACGGCGAGCCCGATGTTGAGGTCGTCCCCGAGCGCTGTCGCCAGCGTTTCCAGTGCCGTGAGGTGAACCACGACACCGGCTTTGTCATCCGCCGCGCCACGACCGTACAGTCGGCCGTTTCGCTCAACGGGTTCGAAGGGATCGCTGTCCCACGACGCGGCGTCTCCCGGCGGCTGGACATCGTGATGCGCATAGAGCAACACGGTGGGAAATCCGGGCGTGGCCGCGCGCCGAGCGAGAACCGCGGGCTGCCCGTAACCGGGGCCCTCCGCGTGCGGCTCGGTGACAGTGCGAATATCCTCGAAGATACCCAGAGCACGAATCCGGTCTTCGACAAACGCGGCGGAATTCTCCACGTGCACTCGGTCAAAACCGTCCCACGAAACACTCGGGATTCGCACGAGTGCCGAGAGCGTCTCGACCGCGGACGGGAACGCGGACGCTATCGAAGCTCGGAGGGCGTCGAGCGAACGAGGAGATTCAGTCATGACGGTAATCTTAGAAGCACCTAGTGAGAGGAACCGTCGTGAACGACTCCCCCGAAAGCTCGCCGACCGTTGGCAAGGGGCACGCCACCCCGAGTCGCAAAGAGCGCGAGGCGGCGAACAAGCGTCCACTGGTCGCGCCTCGTTCGGCGAAGAAGCCAAAACTGACCCGTGAGCAGAAGGCCAAACGCGCCGCCGATCGTCTGGTTGCCCGACAGGGCTTCGAGGCCGGTGACGAGCGCTACCTTCCCGCACGCGACAAAGGTGCGCAGCGCAAGTTTGTTCGTGATTTCGTCGATGCCCGCTACACCGTGGGTGAATTCATGATTCCGCTGATGTTCGCGGTTATCATCGCGACTTTCCTGCCGCAGTACAGCGCGGTCGATGGTTCCCAGGTGGCTCTTCAAATGACGGTCATCATCGCGATGTACGGCTTTTTCTTCATCGCCGTGGCCGACGCGATGATTTTCGGGCGAAAGCTTCTCAAGGTGATGGCCATCAAGTTCGGAGACACGCGACTCGAGAAGGGTCATCGCTGGTACGCGGCAACGCGCGCATTTCAGTTCCGCCCCCTCCGCGTCCCCAAGCCGCAGGTCGTTCGCGGGCAGAAATTGTCATAACTCGCGCGTGATTCGGGCGGCCCAGAACGGCCCTTCGTACAGAAAAGCCGTGTAGCCCTGCACCAGTGTGGCACCGTCGGCGATCCGGTCGCGGACGTCCTGGGGGGTTTCGACTCCCCCGACGGCGATGATGCACAGATTGGGTCCGACCCGTGACCGAAGACGACGAACAATCTCGGACGAGCGGCGTGCAACGGGTGGACCCGAAAGGCCGCCGGCGCCCATCGCCTCAACCTCCTCCGTCGGGGTCCGTAAGCCTTCTCGTGACAGCGTCGTGTTGGTCGCAATGATTCCGTCCAGACCGAGGCGAAGCACCAGGTCCGCGATAGCGTCGACCCCCGTGTCCGTCAGATCGGGCGCAATCTTGACCAGGACCGGGGTGCGACCCGCTTCGCCTTTCACCGCGCCGAGCAGTGGCTCCAGCATGTCGATTTCCTGCAGACCCCGAAGCCCCGGCGTGTTGGGTGACGACACGTTGACGACCAGATAATCAGCGTGCGGCGCCAGAAGCCGAGTCGAGGTGAGGTAATCACCGCGTGACTCCGCAACGTCGGTCGCGAGACTCTTGCCAATGTTCACGCCGACGACCGGACCCGAGCGACGCCGAAGTCGGGGCGCGACGGCCGCCGCACCATCGTTGTTGAACCCCATGCGGTTGATCAAAGCGCGGTCCGCGAGCAGGCGAAAGAGTCGCGGTCGGGGGTTGCCGGGTTGCGCGTGCGCGGTCACCGTGCCCACCTCGATGTGACCGAAGCCCAGTCCCCACAAAATTCGGACGGCGCGTGCGTCCTTGTCAAAACCCGCCGCGAGACCGAAGGGCGACTCGAACTCGAGACCGAGTGTCCTCACTCGAACCGACCGCGGCGGAGCCGTCCACAGTCGCAGG
This sequence comes from Microbacteriaceae bacterium, assembly GCA_032117735.1. GTDB lineage: Bacteria > Actinomycetota > Actinomycetes > Actinomycetales > Microbacteriaceae > MWH-TA3. The sequence goes on along the minus strand of JAULYU010000191.1, from coordinate 26,118 downwards.
ACTCGGGCAAGTCCGAATCGCTGCGCCCATCTCAGCATCGTCATGACCGTTTCGTGCGCGTGTTCCGCGTCCATCCGCGCAAAAACGAGACGGAAAACGAGTCGATAGATCACGTCGATTCCGGCTTCGAACGTTCTTCGAGTCGAAGCACCGCGATCGCCGATTCGAAGTCATCGAGCGAGTCAAACGCCTGATACACACTCGCAAAACGCAAATAGGCGACAGAGTCAATCGTGCGCAACTCGGGAAGGATGGTCAAACCGATTTCGTTCGCATCGATTTGGGACACACCCGTCGCCCGAATGTTTTCTTCCACTCGCTGGGCCAACCCCGCCAAATCCGCATCGGTAACGGGGCGACCCTGACAGGCCTTTCGCACTCCGGAGACGATCTTTTCCCGCGAGAAGGCTTCGATCACACCGTTGCGTTTGATGACGGAAAGGCTCGCGGTCTCGAGCGTAGACCACCTCCCCGAGCACTCCGGGCATTCTCGCCGACGACGCACCGACAGCCCGTCGTCGGATGTTCGTGAATCAATCACCCGGGTGTCGGTGAATCGGCAAAAGGGACAGAACATAGTCTTACCTCTCGAATCGGGCGGTCACAGCATCGCCGTGTGCGGGTAAATCTTCGGAGCGTGCGAAGGTCACGACAGCGTCAGCTACCTCGTGAAGAGCCTGGCGAGTGTAGCGAACCGTTTGACGGGCCCGCAGAAAGGTGAAGGGGCCCAGTCCCGCGGCGTGCCGCGCGTGACCCTGGGTGGGAAGGACGTGGTTGGAGCCGGCGAGGTAATCCCCCAGTGCAACCGGAGTCGAGGAACCGACAAAGATTACTCCCGCGTGACGGATTCGTCGTGCGACATCGTCGGCATCCACGGTGTGAATCTCCAGGTGCTCGGGCGCATAGGCGTCCGAAATCGCAATGGCATCGTCGAGCGAGTGGACCACGATCACCCGTGACTGGGCTCCGTCGAGCGCCGCCTCGACCCGGACCCGGTGATGGGTCAGCGCGGCCCGTGCCACCGCCCGTGCCACGACCCGCTCGGCCAGATCGGACGAGGTGGTCACTAGCACCGCGCTGGCCTGTTCGTCGTGTTCCGCCTGCGACACAAGGTCGGCCGCAATGAGATCGGCGTCCGCGGAATCATCCGCGATGATGAGAATTTCGGTCGGCCCCGCCTCGGAATCAATCCCGACGACTCCCGATACGGCCCGCTTCGCGGCGGAGACGTATTCGTTTCCCGGACCCGTAATCACCGAGACCGGCTCGAGTTGGAGGCTTGGCACACCGAAGGCCAGTGCGCCAATGGCGCCGGCACCACCCATCGCGTAGACCTCGTCAACACCCAGAATGTGCGCGACGGCGGCCACCGTGGGGTGAACGGAACCGGCGTAATCGCGCTGGGGTGGACTGACGAGCGCAATCGATCGCACTCCCGCCACCTGCGCGGCGACCACATTCATCACCACGCTGGACGGGTAGACCGCTTTTCCGCCGGGCACATACAGCCCGACGCGATCGACCGGAATCCAGTGTTGTTCGATGACCGCGCCGAGCGCGACAGTCGTGACGGACGGCGAGGGCACTTGAGCCCGTGATGCCGCGGTAACCCGTTCGATCGCCATCGCGATCACCTCGCGCAGTGCGGGGTCCAACCGCTCCGCGGCGAGGGCGAGTTCGGCATGGGACACACGGATTGATTCGGGAGAACCGCCATCAAAGCGTTGGGACTGCTCACGAAGGGCGCTCTCGCCGCGTGTTCGGACATCCTCGACTAGTTGGGTCGCTGTGTCCGCGACCGTTGAATCGGCCACCATCGCCCGCGGGACAAGACCTCTGGCCTCGGCGGCGGACAGAGGTCCGGACGGAGCGGTAATGATGGTCAGCATGTAGCCCCATGCTACCGTTCGGGAATAATGGGTGGGCATCTGCCCTTGAAAGGATTGTGACCATCGTGACGCCTCAGGACGTATTCCTCGCTTCGTTCTCACTACATCCCGCAGGCGTCGCGGTGATCACGGGTCTTCGTGACGACGGCTCACCCGTCGGTTTCACCGCGACGTCGCTCGCCTCCTTCTCGTCCTCCCCTCCCCGCGCGAGTTTCAATATCGCTCGACACGCAAGTTCATTCCACGCGATGGAAATCGGTACAAGTTTGCTGCTTCACTTTTTGGCATCCGACCAGATCAGTCTCGCTCGCACCATGGCCGCGGATTCCCGAGAACGATTCGTGGGAAACCACTGGGAACCGGGGATGGGCGGGTTACCCCAACTCAGGGACGTCCGCGCGAAACTGTTGGCCACGATTGTCGCGATCACGCATGTCGGCGATAATGCCGCGGTGGTGGTGGAAATCACGGACGGTCAGACCCACCCCGATCGCCCGCCGTTGGTGTACGTCGAGCGCCAGTATCACGTTGTGGGTGGCACAATCACGAATTAGACAAAGCAGTTGGGTCCCAGCATCCGCTTCAGTTCGCCGTAGAGCGGTCCGCTCACCGTCACCGTGTGCGGCAGGGTGAAAACCTGTACCCCGGCCGGGTGTTGGAGTCGCAATTCGATTTCGGCGCCTCCCGGATAGCGTTTTAACACCTCGTCCAGCTCGTTTATGAGGGTGGTGGTTGCTCGCTCAGCGGCTACCTGAACTCGAAGCATCGTCACCTCGGAATCATTGACGCTGTCGAGGTGCCGGACCGTCCGAACCATCATCGACAGGAATTGGTCTCGAAGTCGCACGCGGCCGCTGATTGCGACGAGGGAGTCGTTGGTGAGAAGCGGCCGAAGGTCTTCGTACGACTTACCCAGAATAGACAAATCAATCGAACCCGACATGTCTTCCAGGACGGCCGACGCGTATTGCTTGCCGGAATTACGCGCCGTTCGATGGTCGACGTTTCGCAACAGTCCCGTGAGCGTGATGACATCGTCCTCGGACGCCCCCTGCAGTTCCCACTCGATTTCATCGCCGTCATTTTCCGTTGCCTTTGGAGCGGCGACCAGATCACTGACATAGTGCGTTCGATGACGCTTGAGGTTGGACTCTTGGCCGTTGAGGGGGTGGTCCGAGACGTACAGTCCGAGCATCTCACGCTCGAACTCGAGTTTGGTTTTCCGCGGCCATTCGGGTCGGTCGGGAATCAGGCTCACGGGTTCGTCGAACAGGTCGCCGAAGTCAAACCCAATGTCCCCCTTCGAGGCGTCCTTTTTGTCTCGAATCGCATCCTCAATAATCTTTTCGTGAACTTCGATGAGCGCCCGACGAGAGTGGCCGAACCGATCGAATGCGCCCGACTTGAACAGTGCTTCGACGGTCCGCTTGTTGAGAGCGGGGAGCGGCACGCGCTCCAGAAAGTTTTGGACCGACGTGAATTCCCCTCCCGCCGAACGCTCGGCGGTGATGTGAGCCACCACCGACTCCCCCACGTTTTTGATGGACCCCAAACCGAAACGTACGTCCTCGCCCACTGCGGCAAAATACAGGACGGATTCGTTGATGTCCGGTGGCAGCACGGTTACCCCCATCCGACGCGCTTCGACCAGGTAACCACCCAGTTTGTCGCGGTCGTCTCCGACCGAGGTGAGTAGGGCGGCGATGAATTCCGCCGCATAGTGGGCTTTCAGGTACGCCGTGAAGTACGCGATCACTCCGTAGGCGGCGGAGTGTGACTTGTTGAAGGCGTAATCCGAGAACGGAACGAGGATGTCCCAGAGGGTGGTGATTGCTGGCGTGGAAAACCCGCGTTCCGTCATCCCTTCGGAGAATCGGGGAAATTCCTTGTCGAGGGCTTCCTTACTCTTTTTACCCATCGCTCGTCGCAAATTGTCCGCCTGCCCGAGCGTGTATCCCGCGACCCGCTGGGCGATTTCCATGACCTGCTCTTGGTACACAATCAGACCGTAGGTCGGACCCAGGATGTCGTTGAGCACTTCCGCCAGCTCGGGATGAATCGGGCTGATGGGTTGTTGTCCCTGTTTGCGCATCGCGTAGTTGGTGTGACTTTTGGCCCCCATCGGGCCCGGGCGATACAGCGCGAGCACAGCGGAAATATCACCAAAGTGGTCGGGGCGCATCTGTTTGAGGAGTTGCCGCATCGGCGGCGAATCTAACTGGAATATCCCGAGGGTTTCGCCGGTCGAGAGCAGGTCGTACACCGCGGTGTCATCGAACGGGAGGTCCTCCAGCACCAGGTTCACACCGCGGTTTCGGGAGATGTTGTCGAGCGCATCGTCGAGAATGTCGAGGTTTCGAAGCCCGAGAAAGTCCATCTTGATCAATCCGAGCTTTTCGCACGACGGGTAATCAAACTGTGTGATTATCTGCCCGTCATTGTCGCGCATCATCAACGGAACAATCTCGGGCAGTGGCGTGTTCGACATGATCACCCCAGCCGCGTGCACCCCCGTGTTGCGCTTGATGTTTTCCAGGCCGAGAGCGGTTTCAAACACCGCTTTCGTATCCGGCGAGGTCTCGACCGCGTCCCGGAACTGTTGTGCCTCCTTGTACCGCGAGTTGTCGGCGTCGTACATCTCGGCCAACGACAAATCCCTGCCTTGCGCCATCGGCGGAACCGCCTTGGACAGCAACTCCCCCATTCCATAAGGAAAGCCCATCACGCGCGAGGCGTCCTTCAGGGCTTGTTTTGCCTTGATGATGTTGAATGTCGCGATTTGCGCAACCCGATCCGAACCGTACTTGTCCGTCACATAGCGTTTAACATCATCGCGTCGGCGAGTCGAAAAGTCGATATCGAAGTCGGGCATCGACTCGCGTTCCGGGTTCAAAAATCGTTCAAAAAGCAGGCCGTGTTCGAGCGGGTCGAGATCGGTGATTCGCATTGCATAGGCGGCCAGAGAGCCGGCACCCGAACCGCGCCCGGGACCGACCCGAATGCCGTTTTCTCGCGCCCACCGAACGAAGTCCGCCACCACGAGGTAGTAGCCGGGGAACCCCTTCGAATTGATGACCTCGATCTCATACGCCGCGCGTTGTTCGATTTCAGCGGTCAGTCCTTCCGGATAACGGAAGGCGAGCCCCGCGCGAACTTCGCGCTCGAAGGCGATTGCTTCGGTTTCCGGGGCTACCACCGGGAAGGTCGGCATGTGGTTGGCCGAGGTGTCGAATGTAACGTTACACCGCTCGGCTATCAGGAGAGTGTTGTCCGCGGCTTCAGGATGATCGGGAAACAACGAACGCATCTGAGCGGCGGACTTCAAGTAATACTCCGCGGTATCGAACTTGAATCGCTTTTCGTCCAACAGTGTTGTGGCCGATTGAACGCACAGCAGCGCTGCGTGGGATTTGGCCTGGTGCGCGTGGGTGTAATGGAGGTCGTTCGTCAGAACAAGCGGGAGGTCGAGTTCTTTCGCCAATCGCAACAGGTCCTTGATGCCTTGGCGTTCGATGGGCAACTGGTGGTCCATGATTTCGATGAAAAAGTTCTCTTTTCCGACGACGTCCCGCATGGTGGCAGCGGCCAATTTTGCACCGTCATAATCACCCAGTCGAATTTTGGTCTGGATTTCGCCACCAGCGCAGCCACTGGTCGCGATTATTCCCTTGTGATGGGTGCTCAGGAGGTCCAGGTCGATTCGGGGTTTGTGGTAGAAACCCTCGATGTACGACGCACTCGACATCGAAAAAAGATTGTGCATGCCCTCGGTGGTTTCGCTCAACAGGGTCAGGTGAGTGTACGCGCCCTTTGCCGAAACGTCATCGTCCGTGCCGTCCGTCCACGACACGGGCTTTTTGTGGAAGCGGCCCTCCGGGGCAAAATAGGCTTCCAGCCCGATGATTGCCTTGATGTCTCTGGCCTTGGCCTGTTGCCACATCTCGAATGCGCCGAACATGTTGCCGTGGTCGGTGATCGCAATCGCGTTCATTCCCTGTTCGACGGTGGCATCCAGTAAAACGTCGATTCGCGCGGCGCCGTCCAGCATCGAATTGTCCGTGTGCACGTGCAGATGGACAAACGAACTCGACACGGTCAATCCTTTCGGGGTCGGCGGACTTTTAGTTTAGGTCGGTCTTCCTCGGACTCGGTGAGGCGCGTCAGCGCGTTGCGAGCAGTTTGAGCGAATTCGCCAAATCCGGGGCATAGTCGCTCGTGATGTCGAGGTCAATGCCGTTGACCGGGTGCTGAAAACGAAGTCGGACGGCGTGTAACCACTGGCGGGTGAGCCCGACTTTCTCGGCGAACACGGGATTTGCTCCGTACAGGGTGTCTCCGACCAAAGGATGACGCTGAGCGGCCATGTGAACGCGAATCTGGTGGGTGCGCCCGGTCTCGAGCCCAACGGTCAACAGCGTCGCGCCGACATAACTGCTGAGGGTATCGAAGTGCGTCACCGCACGTCGTCCGTCGTGAGTAACCGCAAATTTCCAGGCCGAACCCGGGTGGCGGCCGATCGGGGCGTCAATGGTCCCCTCGGGTGGCACCATTTCCCCCTGTACCAGCGCGTGATAATCCTTCATCACGCTGCGGTCCTTAAACTTCCGCTTCATCACCGAGTAGGCGATTTCACTTTTCGCCACAATCATCAGCCCGGACGTCCCCACATCGAGCCGGTGAACAATTCCCTGCCGTTCAGGCGGACCGGACGTCGAGATTCGATACCCCGCGCCCGCTAGCGCGCCGAGCACCGTGTCCCCCTCCCAACCGAGCGACGGGTGGGCCGCCAGAAAAGGAGGCTTGCTGACGACGACGAGGTCGTCGTCGTCGTACACGATCTGCATGTCGGCGATGACCACCGGAACAATTTCGGGTTGACGGGGGTCGGCCCAGGTGATGTTCAGCAACGCCCCGGACCCCAGTCGAGTTGATTTTGACGCAACACGCCCGTCGATTTCGACCCCCCCGAGGTCGATAACGTCACTCGCGAAAGTGCGCGAAAACCCGAGAAGTTTCGCGATTGCAACGTCGACTCGTTCGCCGACAAGACCGTCGGGGACTAACAGGCTTCTCTGCTGAGGCATCGCCACTAGAACGAGCTGGCGGATTCCTGCCCGCTGTTCGCCAGATCCGCTAGCTGCTTTTCGAGGTGCTGCCGGAGGTGTTGGCGATATTCCTTCTCAAACCCTTTGAGGCGCTCGATTTCCCGCTCGACCGCAATTCGCTGCTGGTCAAGAACATTGATTTCGTTGCGCTGACGGAGCTCGGCTTCCGCCAACATGCGCGTCACCTGGTTCTTGCCCTCTTCGATGATTCGATCGCGCTCGGCGTAACCCTCTTGGATGTGCTGGTCGTGGAGTTTACGGGCCAATTGCAACAGCTGGCTCGAGGTCCCGGTTTCGGCACCGCCGAGAACTGGGCTGGCGACCGCTATCGGCCCTCCGCTTCGCTGAAGTTCCGCCACTCGCGATTCCGCGGCGAGCAGTTTTTGGTTTAGCCCATCATTTTCAATTTGGATGCGGCGGAGCTCTTTCACGACCTCGTCAAGAAAGTCGTCAACATCGTCGGGGTCATAACCGTCACGCTTTGACGCGAACTGTTTATTGACAATGTCTTCAGCGCTCAGCATCTTCCGACCTCTTCCCTAGGGCAACCGTTTTGACGGATGTCAACACTTTACCGAGAAACCTATCTCACGAGGGACATTGCGATATAGACGGCGAACAGCACGATGGTCCACGCCAGGTCAATTGCGACCGGGCCAATCCGTAGCGGCTTGACGAAACGACGCACGAAATTGATGGGCGGATCCGTCGCGGTAAAGGCCGTCTCGGCAATCACGAGTACGATTCCACGCGGTCGCCACTGTGGCGCGACCTGCCGAACCCATTCGGCGATGAAACGAATCCACATCAGCGCCGAGTACAGCCAGAGTGCGGTCCAGAGGATGGAACCAATCGAGGGCATGTACTACGCCAGAAGTTCTTCGTCGCTGTTGACCTGGAGGCTGTTTTGGTCGAGTTCATCGTCGAACTGCTCGATACCGGCCGGGGTCAACATGAACACTTTGAGCGAGACCTTGCGAATCGTGCCGTCCAGTCCTTGAACGAGACCGCTCATGAAATCGATGAGGCGCCGCGCATCCACGTCCTGCATGTACGTCATGTCCACGATGATGGGTGAGCCACCCGCGAACGTAGCGGCGATTCCGGACGCGTCGTTGGTGTAACGCCGGGGTCGCATCGTGTGGATGACGGAATAAGCAGGTTCGTGGCGCGAGCGCGACAACGGGCGAACGGGAGGTGCGGGTCGAATCATCGTAGGGCGCGCATCAGGGCGGCCACCCGTCCGCGGTGCACGGTTTTCTGTTGTCGAATCAATGAAGCCCAAATAGGCGAGCGTTTTCCTCATGACGAATGTCCTCTCCTTGAGGTTTTCCCCAGATTAACCCGAAATTGGTCTTTTCCCCGTGATTGACGTCCCAATCCGAAGGTGTGTCGCGCCGTGTTGAATTGCGTGCTGCCAGTCGGCGCTCATCCCTGTTGAAATCGACCCGGCATTCGGGTGAGCCTGGAGCAGAATCTGCGACATCGTCGCGACCCGCTCAAACGCTTCCGCGGGATCGGCATCCTGCGGGGCCACCGCCATGACCCCCACAAGGTCGATGGTGTCGGTTAGGGCGATTCGGTCGGCGAGTTTCAGCATCGCGTTCGCATCGTCCACACCACCGCGACCCGGGTCATCGGTGAGATTCAACTCGATAAACCCGCTCACCCGGTGTTCCAACTTCGCGAGTGCGTCGACGACGCTGTCGCGGTCGAGGGAGTGCAACACGGTCGCGTATTGTGCAATCGCTCGAGCTTTATTCGACTGAATCTGTCCGACAAAATGCCAGGTGAGGTCCAGTTCCGTCAATTGCGCGACCTTTGGCGCAGCGTCTTGATGACGGCTTTCACCGAAATGCCGGGCCCCCGCGGCATGCAACTCCGTCACAATTGACGCGGGATGAAACTTTGTGACCACCACGAGCGTGATGTCGTCCGCAGACCTACCGGCGCGCGCGCATTCCGCCGACAACTCGACCGTGAGGGATTGCCACCGTTCGGCGACGTCGGTCATGACGGCTACTGCAGAAACTTCGGGAGATCGAAGTCAGTCGTCCCGTTGAATTGGTCGGTCAGTGTCGGGATCTCGGTTGTGCTCTGGGCATTCGCGAACTGACTGCTCTCCAGTTCTTCGTCCAGGGTCTGGAACGAATCCACCGAACCCGTGCGGTCGACCCGAACGGTGTCACGCTCGTCGAATCCCGCCGCAATCACGGTCACGCGAACTTCGTCGCCCAGAGTGTCATCGATCGACATTCCCCAGATGTAGTTGGCCTCCGGGTGAATGACGTCGGTGATCAGAGAGGCCGCCTCGCTCACTTCAACCATTGACAGGTTGGAACCACCCTGGAAGGACAGCAACACGCCGTGCGCCCCGTTTATTGTCTGATCGAGCATCGGCGACGCGATGGCCATCTCTGTTGCCTTAATCGCTCGTTCGGCACCTCGCGCACTACCGACACCCATCAGCGAGGTTCCCGCGTTCAGGAGAACACTGCGAACATCGGCAAAGTCGAGGTTAATGAGCCCGGGGTTGGTGATGAGGTTGGTGATCCCTTGGACGCCCGACAGTAACACCTCGTCGGCGATAGCAAAGGCTTCCGTCACCGAGACGCTGGGATCGGCCAACTGCAGAAGTCGTTCGTTCGGAACGACGATGAGGGTGTCGACTTCGGCGCGCAGCCGTTCGACACCGGCCTCTGCTTGCTCGCGTCGACGCCGAGCTTCGAACCCGAAGGGAGTGGTCACCACACCGATGGTGAGCGCTCCGATCGATTTGGCGATGCGGGCGATGACCGGGGCTCCCCCTGTTCCGGTCCCACCGCCTTCACCGGCGGTGATAAAAACAAGATCGGCACCCGTCAGGCTTTCCTCGATTTCGGTCGCGTGGTCCTCTGCTGCACGTCGACCAATCTCGGGGTCGGCACCCGCGCCCAACCCGCGCGTGAGTTCGCGCCCGACGTCCAGTTTCACGTCCGCGTCGCTGTTGAGGAGAGCTTGCGCATCCGTGTTGACCGCGATGAACTCGACACCCTTGACTCCGCCGTCGATCATGCGATTGACCGCGTTGACGCCGCCGCCGCCCACGCCGACCACCTTGATGACGGCAAGGAAATTGTTGCTTGCGGATGCCATGGAATCCTCCAACGTTCAGGCTCAACTTGAAGTCGAGACTATTTCTACCCTTTCGGGGCTCCCACACGGTAGTCACGGTTCTGGATTAGACCCCGCAACGCGGTCGGCGTGTCGCAATCTAGGAAATCGGCTGAAGGACGATGTTGTCGGGGGCAGAGACGTCGATTTCGTAGCGCCCGTTTCGCGAGTTCGCGACCTCGAGCGCTCGTTCCATCACCGACAACTTCACCAGCGAATCGCCGGGTGAGCCCCAAATGATCTGGTGACCCGCTCCGCGAAGTTGAAAACGCACGCTGTCTCGTGTCAGTGCCGAAATAACGGCAATCCGTTGGCGGACCGACGGGGGAATGGACGCGAGTGTCTCGGCGATGGCCGTAAAGGCGCGGTCCGTCGTTGTGGGAACCTGAATTTCTGGAACACGTTCCGGCTTGATGTCCTGCGTGTCAATCACGACACCCGCCACGTCGACGACCGTCCAGCGGCCGTCGACCATCAGAGCCCCAATGGCCTGTCGTTCGACCACCCGAATCACGAGAGTGTTCGGGGGTTGAAGTTCGGTCGCGAATGATTGAATTCGGGGAACCGTGCTCAGGCGATCGCGAATCGCGTCGAAGTTGATTGCGGCGAGAGGTTGCCCGATCTGATCGGCTGCGGCGCCGGCGATGACGTCCTCGGGAACCTCGTCCCGACCCTTCACAACGATGGTCGTGAGCGTGAACAGAGGAGACATCACAATCCCAGTAATGAGGAGCGCGACAGCCACCAGCGTGCTCAGGCTGAGCGCAACGATCGTCCGCCGACGGCGACCCCGGGCAGTGAAGCGTCGAGACTCGTCGGTGATTCGTTGAGGCGGCGGCATCCTGATTTCGCTCAGGCGAGCGGTCCCGGACGTGCGCGGTTGCCGGGGCGACGACGGTTGTCCCGGTAAATCGGGTCTTCTCACCTCGACTCCAGCTCGGCGAGCACGGTGGGAATAATCCGATACACGTCACCGCAGGACAGCGTCATGATGATGTCGCCGTCGCGCGCGTGTTGAGCGGCAACGCGGGCGGCATCTGCCCAATCGGGGCAAAATTGCACCCGTTGAGTGTTCGCGAAAGCATCGGACACGAGTGCGCCGGTGACGCCCGCAATCGGATCCTCGCGGGCGCCGAAGACGTCCAGCACGACCGTGAAGTCCGCGCCGAGTTCATATTCGCGGGCAAAATCTGTCGCCATATCTCGAGTGCGCGAATACAAGTGGGGTTGATGGATGGCGATGACCCGACCCGGCCCCGCGACACTTCGCGCCGTGTCCAACGCCGCCCGCACTTCGCGAGGATGGTGGGCGTAATCGTCATAAACCCGAACTCCGCGAACCGTGCCGTGAAGTTCGAACCGCCGTCCGGTGCCCCGAAAGTCCGCGAGTGCCGCACACGCCTGCGCACACGGGACACCGAGTGTCACGAGTACCGCAACCGCGCCGGCGGCGTTGATCGCGTTGTGCGCACCCGCAACGGCGAGCCGGAGTTCGTGGTCGTCGCCCGCGTGAACAATTCGCGCCGATACTCCGTCGGGGGTCGCCTGGATGTCCGTCACCCGGAAATCCACGTGCTCCGATTCGCCAAACGTCACCACCGGACGATGGAACCGCGGAAAGAGCCGCACAAGGGTTGGGTCGTCGCCAGAAACCACCACGCTTTCGCTGCAACCGTTGGCGAAGGCAACAAACGCGTCCTCGAATGCGGATTCCGAACCGTAGTGCTCCAGATGATCCGAATCGAAATTCGTGATGAGGCCGACCGCCGTTGGATACAGGACGAACGACCCGTCGGACTCGTCGGCTTCAATGACGAATTCCGGACCCGCGCCGGACGTCGCGGACACCCCGAGGTCCGCGAGCACTCCCCCGTTGACGAACGACGGGTCGCCTCCGACAACTCGCAGAGCAGTCACAATCATCGCCGTGGACGTCGTTTTTCCATGGGCCCCGGCGACCGCCACAACACGGGACCCGCGAACGAGCCAGTTCAGCGCATTCGACCGGTGAAGGATCCGGATCCCGTGTGCCAGGGCCCACTGATACTCGGGGTTGTTGGTCCACAGGGCACCAGTCACCACCACCGTGTCCGCGTCGCGCACGGCCAGCGGCTCGTGTCCGATCTGAATACCGACACCGATGTCACGGAGTGCCGCCACCGTCGCCGAATCCGTTCGATCCGAACCCGACACGGACACTCCGCGTTCAACAAACATCCGGGCGATTCCGCTCATGCCACTGCCGCCGATTCCGATGAAATGGACTCGCCCGAGATCGTCCGGAAGTTCGGCGAAAAGATCGGGAGAAATCACGACTCCACCCTAACGCCGCTGTTTCACGGCCACCGCGAGCACCAACGCAGCGAGGCGTTCCGCGCCGTCGCGAATCCCGGCGGTCGCCGCGCGGGCGGCCATGTCGGCGCGACGCGAGGCATCGCCGAGAAGCGGGATCAGCGAGTGTCGAACCCACTCCGGCGAAAAGTCCGTGTCCGCGCACAGAATGGCACCCCCCGCGTTCACGCTCTCACGAGCGTTCAGTTCTTGCTCGCCGTTTCCGACCGGGTACGGAACAAACACCGCGGGAATTCCGAGACCCGCAAGTTCCGAGACGGTCGCGGCGCCCGACCGGGCGACCACCAGGTCAGCGGCGGCAAGCGCCAAGTCCATGCGGTCGCAGTAGGGCATCGGGTGATAACCCGAAACGTTCGGGTCAACAAAGTCACGGGACTCGCCGACCGTGTGGATGACCTGCCATCCCGCGGCAACAATCTCGGAAATGGAGTTCACAATGGTCGCGTTGATTCGGGCCGCCCCCGTCGACCCCCCGGTGACGAGGAGGACAGGTCGTCGCGGATCGAGACCCCAGTGCTCGATAGCCGCTGCCCGCAGAACACCGCGGTCGAGTTGCGCAATTTCGGCCCGAATCGGCATTCCTGTTCGAACAGCGTTTTTCAGAGGCGTTCCCTCAAAGGTGACCGCGGTGTGGTCCGTCAATCGTGCGCCCAGCCGATTGGCTATACCGGGTAAGGCGTTTGCCTCGTGGACCACCAGTGGGATACCCGCCCACCGCGCGGCGAGGTAGGCCGGGGCGGCGGCATATCCGCCGAAGCCGACCACGACATCGATTTGACGACGAGCAATCAGTGCGCGCACGCTCCGAACCGCTCGGACAATGCGCCACGGAAACCGGAGCGCGGACGGCGATACACGACGCGGAAAAGGCACGCGGTCAATGGTGACCAGTTCGAATCCCCGTTCCGGAACAAGCCGCGCCTCGAGACCTTCCGCGGTTCCCAGAACGATGATGGTGGCTCCGGGTTCGCGCACTCGGAGTGCATCAGCCGTCGCCAACAACGGATTGACGTGGCCGGCGGTTCCGCCTCCCGCAAGAAGAATCACGGTCACCCGAAACGCTCCTCGTGACGCACACAACTGATGACAACCCCGATTGCAAGGAGAAGGGCGAGGAGGGCAGACCCGCCCGACGAAATGAACGGAAGCGGGACGCCGAGCACCGGGAGAAGGGTGAGAACGACGGCAATGTTGACGAACGCCTGACCAATGATCCAGACGAAAACTCCACCGATAAGCACCCGGGTCAACGGTTGCGGGAATTGTCGAACCAAGCGAATCAGTGTCACGGCGAGAGCGAGGAACAGCGCGATCAGCGCCACCGCGCCGACCATTCCCAATTCCTCGCCGACGATGGCGAAAATGTAGTCGGAATCGGCGTGCGGCAGCCACGACCACTTCGCTCGGGAACTTCCGGGGCCGACTCCAAACAGCCCGCCGGCGGAGAGAGCCCACAACCCGTGAATCGTCTGCCAACAGATGGTTTCGTAGTCATCGGGCGTGCACCCTTGCATCCACATGGCGAAACGAGCGCCTCGATTTGACCCACCCAGATTCAGCATGATGAGGGCAAAGCCAAGCCCGAGTCCGGCCAGAGACCAGAGCGTTCGGGCCGGGACCCCCGCAAAAACCATCATTCCCAGCAAAATCATCCCCAGAATAATCGTGGTTCCCAGATCTTGTCCCCACATCACGAGAAGCAGCGGGACGCCGACCCACAACCCCGCCTGCCGCCAGTAGACCAGCGGCGCATCGATGAGGTGTTCGTTGTCGTGAATCCACGACGCAAACCACACGATTATTGCGAGTTTGAGGAATTCGGAGGGTTGAACAGACACTCCAAAGATGGTGACCCAGTTGGTGTTTCCGCCGTACGATTGTCCGGAAATCAGTACCGCGGATTGCAGTGCCACTCCGATCAACACGAAGTAATTGCGCCCCGCCCGCCAGAACTCCAGCGGGAGGCGGGCGATAAACAGGGCGACTCCACTCCCCGCGATGGCGATCGCCGTCTGAGTCCACGCGTCCGCGTAGAAGTTCCCGTTGTTCTGTAGACCGCTCGTCACGGACGACGCGGACAACACCATGAACAACCCGAACACGGTGAGCAACGCGGTGATCGCGGCGAGAGTCGTGACAATCGGCGAGTCCCGCTCGAAGGGGTTTCGCAGCGCGAATCGGCCGGCCGACGTGTTACTCATCCGTCACCGTCCACCACCGCGCGAACCGCCGCGTGAAATTGGCGACCACGTTCGGCATAGTCGGTGAACTGGTCCATCGACGCTGCCGCCGGAGCGAGCAACACGGTATCGCCGGGCTGAGCCAGTGACGCTGCCAATCGAACTGCTTCCCCCATGACGTCCACCGAATCGATCTCGTGGAATGGCACGTCGGGGGCCCACGCCTCCATCACCCGACGCGGCTCAACCCGGTCCACACCAATGGCGATGACCGTTCGAAGCCGCGATGCGTGCGCCTGCACGAGTTCGTCGATGTGAATTCCCTTGAACAACCCCCCGACAATCCACACGATCGACGGAAACGACCGTAACGACGCATTGGCCGCGTGTGCATTGGTCGCTTTCGAATCATTCACCCAGGTGATGCCCCCGAACTCCGCGATGGTCTCGCACCGGTGACTCTCGGTTTCGAACGTGTCGAGCGCGGCTGATATGGCTTCGGCGGCTGCTCCGACGCAGAGAGCCATCCCCGCCGCCGCGAGAATGTTGAGAATCATGTGTGGTGTCGCGAAACCAAGTTCGGCGAGGTGGTCGATCGTGGTCAGTTCCTGTGCCTGATTCCGGCGGTCGACAATAAACGCGCGATCGACGAGGAGTCCGTCAACCGTCCCTAACTCGCCTGTGTCGGGGGTTTGGAGTCCAAATCCGATCGCTTCGCACCCCTCCTCGACATTAGCGTCACGGACCAGTTGCTCGGTGACCGGGTCCACGCGGCTGTACAGAACCGCCCGCCGGGTGTTGGCGTACACCGCGCCTTTCGCCGCACGATAGGCCTCCACCGACCCGTGCCAATCCAGATGGTCATCCGCGATGTTCAAACACGCACTCGCAACGGGGTGAAGTGCCCCGGGGCCGACGGTCGGTAACCAGTGCAATTGAAAGCTCGATATTTCGACGACCAGATAGTCAAAGCCCTCCGGGTCGCGGACCGCATCCAGAACCGGAACTCCGATGTTCCCGACCGCCGCGACGCGGAAACCCGCCGAGGTCAAAAAGTGCGCGGTCAACTGGGTGGTTGTGGTTTTGCCGTTCGTGCCCGTGATCAGAATCCACTCGGCGGCCGTGACCTTGTCCCGAACCCGCCAGGCCAATTCCATGTCGCTCCACACCGGGATGCCGTTTCCCCCCGCCCAGGCGACCACGGGGTGTCCGGGCAGAATTCCGGGACTGACAATGACGAGGTCCGGCTCGAACTCGTCAGCGATCGCCACCGTGTCCGCCGAGTCGCGCGCAATCACACACCCCACCCCCAGCGCGTCAAGAACTTTACGGTGTTCGACGGACGCCTTTTCGGTCGCCACGAGCGGCACGCTTCCGAGTTCCCACAGTGTGTCGGCTACAGAAAAGCCGGACACACCCAACCCAACAACCAGGACCTTGAGCCCGTTCCAGTCGGCGTTCCAACTCGTGAGGCCCGCCACACGTGACACTATCGGCTCGCCCACTCGAGATAGAAGAGTCCGATTCCCACCGCAACGCCCAATCCCGCGATCAGCCAGAAGCGCACGACCACCGTGATTTCGGCCCACCCTTTCAACTCGAAGTGATGGTGAAGCGGGCTCATCAGGAAGATTCGTTTACCCTTGGTCAATTTGAAATAGGCGCGCTGAACGATGACAGACCCGGCGACGATCACGAAGATCGAACCGATAAGAATAATGAGCAATTCGGTCCGCGTGAGGATTGCCAGCGCGGCAATCGCACCACCGAGCCCGAGTGAGCCGGTGTCGCCCATGAAAATTTGCGCCGGGGTGGTGTTCCACCACAAGAAACCGATGGTGCTCGCGGCTATCGCCGCCGCAATCGCCACCAGGTCGAGGGAATCGCGGACGTCGTAGCACTTGTAGGCCACCTCCGGGTCCAGCCCGGGGGCAAAACACGATTGGTTGAACTGCCAAAAACCGATAATCACGTACGCCGTGATGGCGAGAATCGCGCTTCCGGATGCGAGGCCGTCCAAACCGTCAGCGACGTTCACCCCGTTAGCGGTGGAGATGACGATGAGGTTCGTCCACAGCACGAAAAGACCGACACCAACAAATCCGCCGATCAGCGCGAAATCAAGCCACGGGATGTCCCGAACACCACTAATCGCCATCGACGCGGGCGTCAACCCGTTCTCATCGGGGAAATTCAGCGCGAGAATTGCGAACACGGTGGCCACGAGCGCTTGGCCCGCTACCTTGGCCCACCCGCCCAGGCCGAGGCTGCGCTGATTTCGCGTCTTAGTGAAATCGTCGATAAAGCCGACGATTCCCATCCCCGTCATCATCAGAATCACCAGCAAGGCACTGATGGTCGGCGGATGCTGCTCAATCAGGTGCCCGAGAAAGTACCCAACGTTCGCTCCGAGAATGATGATAATTCCACCCATTGTCGGTGTGCCGCGTTTGGTGTGATGACTTTGGGGACCGTCGTCACGGATGAATTGACCCCACCCGATTCGCGTGAATAGTCGGATGAACACCGGGGTCAGGAACAGTGTGAACGCCAGTGCGAACCCGGCTCCAAAGAGAACGGACCTCATGGACGGTCCCCCTTCAGTTGCTTCACTACGTCTCCCATGTCCACATCGACTCCGCCGGTGATCAAAATCGCGACCCGCGGACCGCGCAGAGCCACCAATTCATCGTAGGCATGCTCGACGCCAAACACCGGTAATGACTCCCCGCCCCACGAACCCTCTTGCTCGGCGGTCTGGTGCATCCTGCGGGCGCTCTCGCCGACCACAATCAAGTGGTGAACATTGAGTCGCACGCTCATGATCCCGAGAGTATCGAGTTGCTCGGCCACGTCAGTCCCCTCGATGAGACCGGCCACGTGCACGGTGTCATATCCGGCGATTCGGATCTCGGCAAGTTTTCGCTGCGCATCTCGAACACCCTCGAAGGTGGTTTCGGTGTGGGCATCAAGCACGAGCGTTCCATCCGAGAGTTCGAACGTAATCACGACCACCACCCGGCATCCGCCAGGGCCGCTCGAGCGAGGTCCCGCGCCGAATACACCGTGCGCTCGCCACGGATGTCGCGATAGTTTTGATGCCCGGGCCCCGCCCACAGGATCGAATCGCCGTCCTGTGCGAGTGACACCGCCAGCCGAATCGCTTCTTCGGGCGGTGACGCTTCAAAAATCTCGGGTCCGCCGACGACCGAGCGGGCACCCACGAGGAGTTCGGCTCGAATCGATGCCGGGTCTTCGAACCGGGGGTGGTGGTCGGTAATGATGAGTGTGTCGCAGCCCTCCGCCGCAACCCTGGCCATATCAAATCGTTTGGTTGCATCGCGGTCACCATCCGCACCGAACACCATGATGGTCTTTCCCCTCGTGAACCGACGCACTGCCGCCAGGGTGTGTTCGAACGCGTCGGGCGAATGACCAAAATCAACATACACATTCGGGCCGGTGTCACCCGACACCTTTTCGGTTCGTCCGGGTAAGTAGGCCTGTATTCCACCGTCCCGCTCGAGCGCACCGGCGATCGTGTCCGGGTCATAACCGGCTTCGATGAGCATCACCATCGCGAGAGCCGCGTTGGCAGCCATGTGTCGCCCGATGACGGGTTCGCGCGTCGAGATCGCGATACCGTCCGCCGAACGAAGCGTGAAGGCCGTGTAATCCGCGTTGTCCTCGGTGACGTCGACCTGCCAGTAAGCGGACTCGTCTCCCTGCGACGACATCGTCGTGACCGGGATGTGGGACTCGGCCGCGATGCGGTGCCCCCACGACGTATCGAGCGACACGACACCGCGCCGCGCGACGTCGGGGTGGAAGAGAGCCAACTTGGCGCGGAAGTATTCCTCCATGTCTCGGTAATCGTCGAGGTGGTCGTGGGACAAATTGGTGAATCCCGCCACATCAAAACGAATGCCCGCTACGCGATTGTGGGTGAGCGCCTGTGCGGAGACCTCGATGACGACGGCCCGAACGGACACCTCCTTCATTCGCGCAATGAGGGCGTGTAGTTCACTCGCTTCGGGCGTGGTGAGCCTGGAGACCACGGTCTCGTCTCCAATGTGTCTCTCCGCCGTGGTCGATAATCCTGCCACGACGCCCAATTGGCGCAAAATCCCCTCGAGCAAGTAAGCGGTCGAGGTTTTGCCGTTGGTCCCCGTGATGCCAAAATACTGCGGTGCGTCATCGTCCGTTCGGTAAATCCAGCGAGCGATTTCACCGAGCGCGTCGCGCGGCGAGTCCACAATCAGTAACGGCAACCCCGCACCGGCGGCGATCGTTGCACCGTCCTCGTCGGTGAGGACCGCGACCGCTCCGTTGGCGCGGGCATCCGCGACGAATTCGGCGCCGTGTCGATTCGCTCCTCGAAGTGCAACGAACAAGTCCCCGGGTTGCACCTCCCGCGTCATGACGGTAATCCCCGAAATCTCGACAGCACGAATTTCGCCGACGAACCGAAGTCCCAAATCGGACACGAGCAATTCCGCGGACCGAGGGTTCGGATGTCGGGGCCTGATGACGGGGGGAATGTTTCCGGTCACACTGTTACGTCCTTCACCATTCAGTCGGCAGATTCTCGGCCCTACCGCTCGACGGCGGGACCCGATAATACTTGAGTGCCTGCCCCATGAGTTTAGCGAACGTGGTTGCCGCGTCGCTCGAGGTTCGCCCCACTTGCGGCAGCCCAAAAGTGACCACGACCGCGAACTGGGGGTTTTCCGCGGGCGCAACACCCGCGACCGAAATGATGCGATCATCCGAATAGACGCCGTTCCTCGCAACCTCGGCAGTCCCGGACTTGATCGCGATCCGATACCCCGGAACCTTTGCGAGATCCCTCATGCTGCCTTGCCTGGCGACCGTTTCCATCATGGACAGGGTCTGTTTCGCGGCGGATTCGGAAATCACCGGAATGCCGTCAGCGGCGGGAAGGTTTGTCAGCGTGCCGTCATCAGCCTCACAGCCGGCGACCAGCGTGAGGGGCATTCGCACACCTCCGTTACCCAGTGTCTGGTAAACGCTGGCAATCTGAGCGCTCGTCGCGGTGATCCCCTGTCCGAAAATCTGAGTGTGCTTCGTGACGTGATCAACCACTTCGGGCTTGGCGATATACCCCGGGTCCTCGCCCAAAAAGCTGACTGCGGTGCGTGACCCAATACCGAAGGTGGTCAACATGTCGTAGCGCTCCGCGGTGGTCAAATCGGAGGCCAGGACATTCATCCCAATGTTCGAGGAGATGGTCAAAATTCCGGTGGGCGTTAGTCGGAGTGTTCCGTGAGGAAAGTAGTCCGAAATGTATTGGGTCTTCGAAACCTCGAATCGCGACGGAACCAAAAACTTGTCTCTCGGCGTCAACAGCCCGCGGTCAACCATGGCTGCGAGAATGATGGGTTTGAACACCGAGCCCGGCTCGTAGGGCACGGAGAAAAGTCGGGCACCCATGTCGTCGACCTTGGAACCGTTCACGTTGTTCGGGTCGACGCTCGGCCAATCCGCGGCCGCCAGGATGTGCCCGTCGCTGATTCGAATCACCATGGCGGTGGCCCACGCAGCCTTGAGTTGAGTCCCGCGTGCCTGAATGAGTTTTTGAGCAAACCATTGCAGGTCGGAATCGATCGTCAGGTGAACTTTTCCGCCGTTGACCGGTTCGACCTCGTTGACCGTTGACCCGGGAATTCGAATTCCGTCGGAGCCCCGCGCGAAGGTCATCGTGCCGTTTGTGGCCTCCAAGCACGTGTTGTGGTAATACTCGACGCCGGTCAACGGACCGTCCGTTCCCATAAAACCGACGAGATTTCCCGCCACCGCACCACGGGGGTAGGTGCGGCTCGGTCGAAGGTCGTGATACGCCCACGGAATCGACAGCGCCTGCACCTCACGAAGCTGCGCGATGGTCACGCTTTTTACGAGGTAGGCGAAGTTCGCGGAGGGGTCTTCGGCCAGGGAATCTCGCATTTCGGTGACCCGGCCGCCCGTCACCGCGGCAATTTCGGTCAACGCCTGCTCCACCGAAACAGTTACACCATCGCGGAGAAACTCGTTGGCGTGTCGCGGGGAGGCAGTGATGTCGTAGCGCTCGACACTCTCGGCGAGCACGATCCCGTTGGCGTCAACAATCGATCCGCGAACCCCCACCTGTTCGCGCGTGAGACTTCGACGATCCTCGGCCTCGGCGTTGAGTCGCCCTGCGTCAAACACCTGGATAAACGCAAGTCGACCGATAAACAGTGCCGCGACAGCGAATACTGCGAGGAGGATGAAACCGACGCGTCGCGAAAAGCCAGAGGACAGTTCCATCCGTTCGCTTCCCCCAGTTCGTCCCTAATGTGTGTTCGGGGCGGGAATTTCTGACAATCCTGAACCCGCGCCCACCACAGACTTCTGTCCAGATTCTGCCCCACGCGGCGGAACCATCTCGGTTGCCACGCCCTGTTCAAACTGGACGGGTAACAGTGTCGATAACAGGACATTCGCAATTCGCGTCCGGTCACCCAGACCTGACGAGGCAACCTGCGGGTTGCCCCACATCTTTCCGTCGCTGATGCGCAAGTAGGCGGGTTTGGAATTCGAAATCATGCCGAGCTGCGTGGCGACCGCGGACAGGTTCTGCGGAGAATTCAGCACATTAAGTTGCTCTTGAAGAAACTGTGCGTCACGAGTCAGGTTTTGGCTGAGTTGCGCTTTCTCGGCAATCGCGTAGGCATTAGCGTCGGTGGCGACCGAGATCAACAGCCGCCCGACGAAAATCGCAACAAAGGCGATGATGATAATCGTGATGTTGCGGAAGGTAACCAGTGCGCGAATCCGACCGGACTGCGGGGCAACACTCTGTGGTCGAGCGGGAGGCACCGGATAGAGATGCGTGATCGGTCGTGGCGGACTCTGCAGGGGTTGCTGAACGCCGGCAGTCCGCGTGGGCATGGGATAGGTCGCGGTGCTCACGCGGCGGTGTCCAATCGCTCAATTGCTCGGAACTTGACGGAGGCAGCCCGGGAGTTTCGAGCGATTTCGGCGACGCTGGCTTTCCGCGCGCCGGAAAACACGAGACGGTAGCCGGCTCGGAGCGACATCGGCACGACGGGTAGTCCGTGCGGCGCCGCACTCGTACTGGCAGCAGCGAAGGCGCCCTTCACAATTCGGTCTTCGAGGGAGTGATACGACAAGACCACAAGCCGACCGCCAACGGCGAGTGCCGCAAGGGCGTTGTCGATTGCGGAGCGCAAAATGTGGAGTTCTCCGTTTACCTCAATTCGAAGTGCCTGGAACACGCGCTTCGCCGGGTGACCCGAGTTTCGGAGCGCGTAGGGCGTGGCCTCGTTGAGGAGGTGAACCAATTCAGCAGAGCGGGTGAGGGGCGCTGTCGCGCGGGCCGCGACGATTGCGCGGGCGTAGCGCGGGGCGAGTTTCTCTTCGCCGTAGTCGCGGAAGATGCGAATCAGCTCGCCCTCGGCGTAGTCGCGAAGAATTTCCGCCGCTGTTGTCCCGGCGGACTGGTCCATTCTCATGTCGAGCGGTGCGTCGACCGAATAGGCGAAACCGCGATCCGCTTCGTCGATTTGCATGGACGACACGCCGAGATCGAACAGTATCCCGTTGGCGTGGGCACGACCCACACGAGCGAGTGCTTCGGAAATGTGGTCATAGGTGGTGTGCACGCCGACGAAGCGGTCGCCGAATTCGCGAAGGCGTTCACTCGCCAATGTCAACGCACGACGGTCGCGGTCAATACCCACCACGGTCGCCCGGGAAAATCGCTCCAGGATTGCGGCCGTGTGCCCGCCGAGGCCCAGGGTTCCGTCGATGACGACAGCGTCCACTCCCCCGATTGCCGGCGCGAGTGCGTCGAGGCATTCGTCGAGCAAAACGGGAGTGTGAAGTGACGGAGTGGTCATGATGTTGTCCGGTGTTGGGGTGATCCGATTCCCTTCCGCTTCCTGTCGTGGGGAAGGACGTCAGGGGGCGGCGGGGAGTCGCATCACCTCAGTTAGAAAAGTCCCGGAATCACCTCCTCCTCGGTGTCGCTGTAGGCCTGTTCCTTTTCGGCGTAATAGGTAGCCCAGGCGTCGGCTGCCCAAATCTCGGCACGGCTGCCCACTCCAATGACCACGAGGTCGCGGCCGAGACCCGCGTAATCCCGCAGTTGGCCCGGAATCATGACGCGGTTCTGTTTGTCGGGAACGTCGTCGCTTCCGCCGGACAACAACAGTCGTGAATAATCGCGGGCGACTTTGCTCGAAATCGGTGCGGAGGATGCGGATTCCAAAAGCCCCTGAAACGTCCCTCGGGGGAACACGTAGATACAGCGCTCTTGGCCGCGGGTCATCACGATGCCGCCGGCGAACTCGTCACGAAACTTCGCGGGGAGAAAGACGCGACCTTTGTCATCGAGTTTGGGTTCGTACGTTCCGAGCAGCATGGCGTCCTCCCTTCGGTGCGATTGTGGCCTTATGCTCCACTTTACTCCACTTCACACCATTTTGCTCCATTTCAGGAAAAAATTTCCACCGTTCTTTTCCGGCGCCGCTCGTGCCGACACAATAAAAAACCCGGCCTCAGCCGGGTTTTGTTGAGAGGGAGTTTAGACCTCGCCGTCCATGCGACGATCCCACCGATCGGCAATCTTTGATCGGGGTGATTTCGCACGTGAGGCGGAAGCGGAACGAACTTCACCCTTGCGATTGAGCGCGAGGAGTGTTCCGACAACCATGACGCCGAATCCCGCCACACCCACAACGGGCAACTGCGAGACCACGCCGCCAATCAAGACACCGATGCCCGCGACCAAAACCAAAACTCCAACGGTGACCAGTGTCACGTTGGCGCGACGCGACGCAACACTCACAACATCCGCAGTAACCCCGGTGAGCTGTCGCTCCATCTCGGCAAGCACGCGGCGTTCTTCTTCGGACAGTGCCATGTCAACTCCTTTGCTCTTTTCCAGTCTAAAGCGTGCTTCGCTAGTGTGGAACCGTGAGTTTGATAACACCTTTTACCGACCAAGTGGCCGACTCTCTCCGGCAGACCGTTGAGCGAGCCCACAACGAGCTTCCCCGCATCGCCGCCGACGCCGACGCCCTGACCGATGTGGCCGAAACATTCCTGCAAAGTGGCAAGAGGTTCCGGGCTCGATTGGCCTATTGGGGGTGGCGCGCCGCGATCACCTACGGTGACCTGACGGTCGAACCCGATGAATCTCCGGACCTCGATCGGGTGGTGGCGCTCGCGACCGGGCTCGAATTGTTTCACGCCGCCGCTCTGGTGCACGACGACATCATCGATAACAGCGACACGCGGCGAGGCGTGACCTCGGCTCATCGCCAGTTCGAGCACCATCACCGCGACGGTCATTTTGCCGGCTCCGCCACCCATTACGGAATCTCCAGCGCTGTCCTGCTCGGCGATCTTCTGCTCGCCTGGGCGGACGACCACTTCTTCGGAGCGACAATTGGAGTGTCCCCCTACGTCGCCTCGCGGTACCGCGAGGAACTTCGCGTCATGCGTTCCGACGTCACCGCTGGACAGTTTCTTGACAATCACGACTCGGTGGCGTGGCGCACCATCGCGAACGCCGACGCGGTGAAAAGGGCACAGCGCGTCGTGATGTACAAGTCGGCAAAGTACAGCGTGGAAGAGCCGATCGTGCTGGGTGCGCTTATCGGCGGGGCGGACGACGCGCTCGTCGCAAAACTTCGACGCTTCGCGCTCCCTCTCGGTTTCGCTTTCCAACTTCGGGACGACATGCTGGGTGTTTTTGGCGACGAAGCAACCACCGGTAAACCCGCGGGAGATGATTTGCGGGAGGGCAAGCGGACCGTGATGCTCGCATTCGCCCGACAGAACGCCGACGCCTCAACCCTCGCCGTGTTCGACGAACTGATCGGCGATCCGCTATTGGACGCTGACCAAATTTCCGTGTTGCGAGCGACGTTGCAGGCGACGGGTGCCGTGGATAAAACGGAAGAACTCATCGCACGCTCGCGGGACGAGTCGCTCAGCGCCCTCACCGAACTCGGTGTCGACGCGGCCGTGGAGCGCGAACTTCACTCGCTCGTCGACGCCATTACGGTCCGCAACGTTTAGCGGTCCGCGAGACACACCCCACCCGCCTAAGCCGTTTTAGGCGCACCCACCGTGACAATTAAGTTGTCGGCGAAGGGGGTGGCATGGACGAAAACTCTCCGCGGGAATCCCCGTCCCCGATTTTTAGCGGGCTCAGCCCCCAGATCGAACCGAGTTCGAGGCGGTCTCGTCGCCGTCTCATTGCTGCGGTGGCCGGTGCGCTCCCGATTTTTGCGGCGGCCAGTGCGTCCTGGGTCGTCGGCGCCACAACTCTCCCCGCGCTGGATCCGACCCAGCAACCGCCGGTCCCGCCCGAACCGACACCCGAAGAGTTAAGGGACGCCACCAGCATCCTGGGGCAACAGGATCACACCGTGGTCGAAGGCGAGACTCTCACGTCCATCGCCCAGATGCACGGTATTCCCACCGCGGCGCTGCTCGCGCTCAATGGACTCTCGTGGCAGACATCCGTGCACGAGGGGCAGGTCCTCGTCGTGAGCAAACAGCAGCGCGAGTCGGCCTCCACAAGCTCGGCAGAGATGCCGAATCTTCGCCAGAATCCCGTCCTACAATCGGGAGGGCGCGTGAACGAGGCATCGGGTGGCGACAGCGTCAGTCCGCTCTCGCCCGAAATGGCAATCAACGCACGGATTATCATCCAGGTCGGACGAGAAATGCGCATCTCGAATTACGGGATTGTCATCGCGCTCGCGACAGCGGCGCAAGAATCTCACCTGAAAAACATCGACTACGGCGATCGCGATTCAATCGGCCTTTTCCAGCAGCGCCCGTCGTCGGGTTGGGGGTCTGTCAGCCAGATTCGCGACCCCCGCTATGCCGCGCGGGCCTTTTTCGGTGGCCCAAACTCGCCGACACCCGGCTCGAACCCCGGATTGCTCGACATCCCGCGCTGGCAACACATGACGCTCACGGACGCGGCACAAGCGGTTCAGCGAAGTGCCTTTCCGGACGCCTACGCCAAGTGGGAAGTGAGTGCGTGGAACTGGTTCTTCGAACTCACCTAGGACACTTTCGAACGCTTACGCGGTGGCGGGATTACCCCGACATACACTGGAATGCATGACGACCGACTCGAATGACCGATTGGTCGGAACAGTCCTCGACGGTCGCTATCGAATCGAATCGCGAATTGCGCGTGGCGGTATGGCGAAGGTCTACCTCGCGCACGACATCCGGCTGGAACGACCCGTCGCGATAAAAATCATGCACGACCACCTTGCCGATGACACCGATTATGCGGCGCGGTTCATTCGCGAAGCGCGGCACACCGCTCGGCTCGCCCACCCCAACATCATGTCCGTCTTCGATCAGGGCCACGTGGACGACACACTGTATCTGGTCATGGAG